>NZ_JBHSHC010000138.1:0-15088 GCF_042652925.1 Effusibacillus consociatus | reverse complement strand
GCTCAAGGTTAACGGATTTCATTCCGTTTTGTGCCTTGAGCGAAGCGAAAGGAATGGGTATAAAAATGAACAAATGGACAATTCGCGGATTGGTCTTTAGCGCCTTGTTCGCGGCCATTATAATGGCTTTGAGTTATTTGCAGATTCCACTTCAGTATTTACCCATTACCTTTGCAACACTCGGGATTATGCTCGCCGGTTCCATATTGGGGGCACGTTATGGGTTCCTCGCGGTTTTATTGGTAGTAGGACTCCTGGCGGCAGGTCTTCCGGTGCTTGCCGGTAAAGGAGGAACAGGTCTTACAAGAATTCTTGGGCCCAGCGGCGGTTTCATTTGGGCATATCCGTTCTCCGCACTTTTAATTGGTTACTTTGCCCAGCGCATCAGGCAAGATCGGTTTACATTCGTTAAATTGGTTGGCATTAACTTTTTGTTCGGTTCACTTTTCCTTTATCCAAGCGGTGTGGCGTGGCTTGCCTATAAGCTGCAGTTCCCTGCACAGAAAGCATTGGCTGTTGGTATGTGGCCGTTCCTTCCGGGTGATTTGATCAAGGCCCTTATCTGTGCGGGCGTAACAGTAGCCGTTTGGCGTGTGTATCCGCCGGAGCGTATCACGGGGGGAAGCCTGTCCCGTTAATCAGCAGGCAGTCCAAGGAGGTGAAAAGCGCCCGTCCCAAAGCGGGACAGGCGCTTTTTATTGCAGTGGATCAGATATGGTTGCGAAGTACGGGCAGTTCTTTGTTTTCCATCCTCATCTTTGCCCCACAGATCGGACAGTCCTTCTCGTTCTCGTCTTTCATGTCAACGCGTTGCCATGTTGGGCATTCGGTGCACTGGAAAACAGCTGTGACTTGCATGGGAATTTCTTCTCTTTGATAAGAAAATCGTGCCACGGAAATCCACCTCCATAACGCCTATAGACGAAAAAAGGAGCGCGTCTTGCGCTCCGACATAAGTTGTTATTAGTATACCACATTTTTCAAACCTCTACCACAACCTCGCGACATTTTGTGCGAATTTTTCTGGTGACAATATCACAGACGAACAACAAACAATTGTTTTTCTCTTGATTTTTATGCTGTCGTCCCGTATACTTAATTCTTGTGTCCTATTCCTTACTCTCATCGGCGGATGAGGGTCATTAGTCCAAAAGGAGGTAAAACTATGCGCGCGTACGAAACCATGTATATTCTTCAACCGGATCTGGACGAAGAAACCCGCAAATCCCTCGTGGAGAAGTTCAACAAAATCATCACTGACAACGGTGGCGAAATTGAAAAGGTTACCGAACTCGGTCAGCGTCGTCTTGCTTACGAAATCGAAGGTTTCAAGCAAGGTTACTATGTACAGTTGAACTACAAAGCAGAAGCTACAGTGCCGCAGGAACTCGAGCGTGTTCTTCGCATCAGCGACGAAGTGATTCGGATTCTGACCACTGTATCGGCTCGCTAATTTTCACGAGGAAGGAGACTGAACAATGAACGACTTTAAGAAAAAGCGTGGCAAGCGTCGTAAAGTTTGCAAACTTTGTGTAGATAAAGTGCAGCATGTGGATTACAAAGACGTGAATCGTCTCAGCCGCTTCATTACTGAACGCGGCAAGATTCTTCCGCGTCGTATTTCCGGCAACTGCGCTCACCATCAGCGCCAGGTAACCGTTGCAATCAAGAATGCACGTGTTATCGCTCTTCTGCCTTATACGGTTGAAGGCTAAGATTCTTGACAATTGAACAAAGTTTCTGTATTGTTATCATAAAGTAGAGGCGCTCGCTTCTCACCTGCCCGCCGGTTGCGATCAGGTAATCTCATGTAATACGGTTAAGTTTCGTATTTCATCGCGGGCGCATTCATGCGTCCGCTTCTTAATTTATTTGGAGGTGACTCACTATTAGTCGCGATCAAGAAGTTCAGATCAACGAGGAGATTCGTGCACGGGAAGTGCGATTGATCGATGAAAAAGGAGAGCAGCTTGGCATTGTGCCTTTAAGCAAGGCTCTCGATTTGGCAGAAGAACGCAATTTGGATCTGGTCAACGTCGCACCGACCGCAAAGCCCCCCGTATGTAAAATTATGGACTACGGGAAGTACAAGTTCGAACAACAAAAGAAAGAAAAAGAGGCTCGCAAGAATCAGCAAGTGATCAACATCAAGGAGATCCGACTGTCACCAACCATCGACGAGCACGATTTCCAGACCAAGCTCCGAAACACAGTCAAATTTCTCCAGAATGGCGACAAAGTGAAGGTCACCATCCGTTTCCGCGGCCGTCAGATTACACACACGGAAATCGGAAAGAAAGTGCTTGAACGCATGATCAATGAGACTTCCGAGTTGGCTCTTGTGGAACGTACTCCGAACATGGATGGGCGTCAAATGATTATGATTCTTGCTCCAAGAAAGGGATGAAACTAACATGCCGAAAATGAAAACCAAACGTGCTGCTGCCAAGCGTTTCAAGCGCACAGGTTCCGGTAAACTGAAGCGTTCTCACGCTTACACCAGTCACTTGTTCTCTAACAAATCCGAAAAACAAAAGCGTCATCTGAGCAAGCCTGCTTTGGTTTCCAAAGGCGACCAAAAGCGTATTGCACAACTTGTTACCTATATCTAAGTTCCTAAGGAGTTGAAATACAATGCCTCGCGTTAAAGGTGGTACGGTTACTCGCCGTCGTCATAAAAAAGTTTTAAAGCTCGCACGCGGCTATCGCGGCTCCAAACATCGTCTGTTTAAAACCGCGAATGCCCAAGTAATGAAATCCTTGCTCTACGCTTTCCGTGACCGTCGTCAGCGTAAGCGTGATTTCCGCAAACTCTGGATTACCCGTATCAACGCACAAGCTCGCGTGAACGGTCTGTCCTACAGCAAGCTGATTAACGGCCTCAAGAAAGCCGGCATCGAAGTAAACCGCAAGATGCTCGCTGAATTGGCTGTGAATGATAAGGAAGCATTTGCATCCATTTGCGAAAAAGCAAAAGCGTAAGCTCTTCTTTCAGCGAAAGACCCCGCCTGACTCAATCAGTCGGGGTCTTTCATTTTATTATTCCACATATCCCGGAAACTTCTCGTCTGTTTCCCAGGACTCGACGATTTGCCGGGCCTGGGGAAATGTCAATCCGAATCTTCCCATCAGGAAAGCGATCGCTGCGACTTCCCTGATCGCATGACGGGGACTTCCCTTTTCCACCACCTGCTCAAATATAAAATATTGGACCAGGGGACTAACCTCACCCAGCACTTGCTGAGCCAACGCCTGTGTTGCTCCGGCAGGTATTCCTCCTCCCGGATATCCCATTCCAGGAATTCCACCCGGATATCCCATTCCAGGAATCCCTCCTGGATATCCCCCAGGCATCCCTCCCGGATATGCTCCTCCGGGGATCGCTCCCGGATACCCCCCAGGCATCCCACCCGGATATCCCCCAGGCATCCCACCCGGATATCCCCCGGGCATCCCACCCGGATATCCCCCAGGCATCCCGCCCGGGTATCCCCCGGGCATTCCCCCGTAAAACTCTCTCCAGTCATAGTTAAAATACACCCGAATTCCTCCCCTTTGTTCTTCTAACGGTAACAGGGTATGTTTCGGGCGTATGTCCCTGTTCCACGACAAATGCCTATCTTTACTCGACAGTGACGGCGGCACACTCGGAGGGGCTCTCCACTTGCTTCCGATTTGTTGCCTGAAGTTTTTGAATCAGCTTAAATTGCGCAGCTCCGGCCGGAAGCAGCCAGACTGCCAAAATGGAAAACAATGCTTCTCCTCCGTAAGAAGTCAACCCAATCCGTCCCATTCCACCCACCTCGCTTTCAAATTATTTCCATTGTACTCGGGAGTTCAATAATTGAATAGGGTCTAGCTTACAAACAGCCGCACAATCTGGTACAATAGCTGTACAGCAGCTGTGACTGAACAATCTAACCATTTCGGAGGAGGCGCTCCGCCGTGAAAATAGCTTTTTATCTGATACTAGGACTGCATTTGCTTGCGGTGGCTTTCAAATTGGGATTACTTTTTCTCATTCCGCGTCTGAAAAACGTGGAGCAGGTACAGTCATTCCTCGGGCGCTATAAAAAAATGGACTCCGCTGCAAACTGGTGCCTTTGGTTAACAGGCGGGGCCATGGTATTTACCACATCTCTCGAATATCTGCTGCAAATGTGGCTGCTCGTTTCGATGCTGATTTACATGATCATTTTCTGGGTGGTCAAACGAGTGGTTGTTAGAGGGATGGAGGAAATCGCAGCCAGTAAGAAAATCCATGCCCACGAGGAACTACGAAAGCTGCGAATCGAGAATCTCTGTGTTGGAGTAGTCGTATTTATCCTTCTCATGTCAATTGGAACGCTTATGATGACGAAGCCCACATTTTAAGCCTGAAAAGCACTGGATTCCCAGTGCTTTTATTTATTCACGACTTCATTAAACTGCCGCAATCTCTTGTTAACAAAACTATTGTCTGAATTGCAGCTCTATTCAAAAAGGAATTTACAAGTAAATCGAGAATATGTTTGTTCGTAGGACATTTTCATATTGCGAAGGGGGACTTCAAATGAAACGCACGCTTACTGCTGCCGCACTCACGACTGCACTGGCGGTTAGCGCTTTTGTCGGGACCGGTTTCTCGGCTCCCGCATCTAAAAGCACAGCCGGTGCATCGGTGAAAGCATCGCAGGCTAAAACCTATTTGATTGCTTTCCAGAAAGACCTTCCGCACAATTACGAGACGACTATTGCCGAGGCAGGCGGAAAAGTGCTTCGAGCTTTGCCGGAAATCGGCGGGCTTGAAGCGGCATCCAGCAATCCCGCTTTTCTTGATAATTTGAAAGGTGTTGCGGGAATTCAAGCGGCCAATATACAAATCACACACAAACTTGGCTATAAAAAGATTGACCCTGCTGCCGCAGACGGTCTCCCGGTCACCGATATTCCCCAACCGAATGAAACCGACAGCTACTGGCAATACCAATGGGATGTACAGCGTGTCACCCATAATGGGGATTCGTATAACATCGAAACAGGCGGTGCCAAGAACGCAAACGGCACCGTGACACATAAGGCAGTGGTGGGGGTAATCGACACCGGAATCGACCCTGATCATCCGGATCTTAAGGGAAACTTGCTTGGCGGGGGCAACTTCGTACCGGCGGGAATAGATCCCAGTGAAAAAGGGGATCCGACCGACATCCGCGACAGGGATGGACACGGAACCCACGTGGCGGGTTCTATCGCAGGAAACGGGAAGGTAAAAGGGATCGGCCCAAACCTCGGAATCCGAGCGTATCGGGTATTCCCTGAAAATGCAGGAGCTCCTACCTCTTGGATTGTCGATGCAATGATTCAGGCGGCTGACGACAAAGTCGATGTCATTAACATGTCCCTCGGGGGCTTTGATGCGATTTCACGATATACTTATCAGAATACCGGTTCCTATTCGGATGCGGCCGATATGGTCCTGTGGAAACGCGCCGTTCAATATGCGGTCAATAAAAACGTAACTGTTGTAGTGGCTGCCGGCAATGAGTCCCTCAATCTGAATAACCCAACCGAAATAACAGACTACATGAACGCCGAATACGGATACCTGGGATTCCAATTCAAAGGAGCTTCGATTGAAGTTCCCGGCCAGATTCCAGGCGTAATTACCGTATCGTCTTCCAATAAATGGTCTGCTGAGAAGATTGCATTTTATTCGAACTACGGAGCCCGCTCCATCAGTGTAGCTGCACCGGGCGGCGACAACGGCCCGGTTTACGATGAGACCCGCGACCTGATGAAGCGCGATTTCCACTACCGTACCCTTAGCACTTGGCCGACTTATCTGGAGCCTTACTTTACATCCAATCTCAGAAGCTACGCCCTGCTGCACGGCACTTCGATGGCGTCCCCGAAAGTCGCAGGCATTGCGGGAGTCATTAAAGCGGCTGAGCCTGAATTGACACCTTCCCAGGTGGCAGCCCTCATCAGCCAGACTGCGAATGATTATGGAAAACCTGGAACTGACGAGCTGTTCGGTGCGGGCGAAGCCAACATTTACAACGCCCTGCTGAATATCAAGAAATAGCGGTATCGAACCGATCAGCAGTGGATCATGAAATAGTGAAACCAAGAGCTTGGCGTCGTCGCCAAGCTCTTTCACGGATTTAGATCACTTCAGCCTGAGTTTGTTTTCGAGTTTGTTTCCCAAATAGATCAGGAGCGTATCCCGTTTGATAGATCTCGCCATGTCATGGAGCTTCACCATTTGTTGATGCAAGAATTCGAAGCGGTTGTTGTTCTGGTCACGCTGCTTCCCCACTTCGCAACGGATTTCGAGTTTCACCTGGTGCATCTCCTGCCGAACCTCTTGTTTGAACTCTTCCATGTCTTGCACGAGTTCCTTTACTTCCCCCAAGATTTGTTCCAAAAGCTTTTCCATGTTACCGCTCCCTCAGGTTTTTACTTCCGGTCTGACCTTGTTGTTTGATACGTATTTTAACAATAGATCTGTTTAAATTCAACACAAAACGTATCAAAACCAAGAGTTGTTCGACAATGTTCTTTTCATGATTTGAATAAATTCCAGTGCCGGTCGGGACAAATACCTTCCTTCACGATAAGCAACCACCAATGTTCTGGTGGGCGCCGGAATTTCGATCGATAAATAGATTGGCTTCACCGGAGCCCAGCCGGATCTTGCCACCATCTCCGGAACAAATGAAAGACCCATTCCTGCCGCCACCAGCGATTGCACCATTTCAATATTCGTGCTTTCAAATGCGACATTCGGTTCAAAACCCGCTCTCCGGCAGATTTCAAACGCGATATGACGAAAGCCCTGTCCGCGTTTTAACAGGATAAATGGTTCATCCTCGAGTGACAATAAATTTACACGTGATCCGGTCTGTTCCGCCAATGGATGATCAGAGGGAACCGCCAGTAAAATCTCTTCTGTCAAAATCGGTTCATATACCAATGTCTGATCTTGAAGGGGCAGGGTAAGCAGTGTGAAATCGGTTTTTCCTTTTGCCGTTAACTCTTCCAGGTTAGCGGTTGTGTCTTCCACAAGAACCACTTCAATACCGGGAAATTGTTGTTGAAAAATCGGCAGGACGGCCGGCAAAACATGGGCCCCCGTGATTGGCAGACTGCCTATGACCAGACGCCCCTTTTTCAGATCTGCGACATCTTCCATCTCTCGTCGCAATTGGTCTGTTAAGTCAAGAATTCGACCTGCTGTTTCGACAAACCGTTCCCCCGCGTAAGTGATTTCCAAGGGAGTAGTCGTACGGTCAAACAGTTTCACTCCAAGCTGCTGTTCCAACTTCAGAATTTGCTGACTCAGCGAGGGTTGGGCGATGTGCAATTTTTCGGCTGCGCGTGAAAAACTACGTTCTTCCGCAACTTTAATGGCATACTGCAATTGTCGAAATTCCATTTTACGCACTCCCCGCTTTCTGATAGGTTTCCGCTGCCCTTGTCCATCTGCGATCCAACATGCCGGACGTCAGGTACACACCCGCGAATACAAGCAGTCCTCCCCAGATCTGCGTCCCGGTAATCTCTTCCCCGAGGATTACGCTAATGATGGCTGTAAACACGGGAATAAAATTCAAAAAGATTCCTGCTTGACTGGCACCGATGGCCCGAACGGACATATTCCAGAAAACGAATGAACCCACTGACGGGAAAATCACCATGTACAAGATACCCGTTACTGCGAGCGGACCGATTCCCGTTAGATCAATACCTTGTGCCAGCGCGAAAGGTGCCATAATCAAAACAGCGAAGAGAGTGGAGACTGCAGTGGCTGTAATAGGCGGAATGTTCCCCAACCGCTTTCCGATAATCGAATAAAACGTCCAAACCACGACAGATGCAACCATCAGCAGATCTCCCCGGTTGTAATCGGCGTCAAATATTTGTCCTAGACTTCCCTTTGTCAAGATGACCAGTACCCCAACCAAAGAAACAACAAAACCTGCAAACTGGGTGGTGGAAATCCTCTCCCCCAGCAGAAGAACCGAAAATAGCACAATCACAGCAGGATTTAACGCACTGACCAATGCTGCATTCGTTGCAGTAGTGTATTCCAGCGCGGAATACAACAGCAGGTTATAACCTATCCCGCCCAATATCCCCATTCCCACCAATGGGAGCCATGCTTGGCCGGCCTTCTTCCAATCCGGTTTTTCCAAAAACCAAGCAATCGGAAACAACAGGAAAAGTGCCAGTAACCAGCGTGAGAAAGTGATCCACAGCGGAGGTACTTCTTCAATGACATACTTGCCAAAAACATAATTTCCCGCCCAAAATAAATTACAGAACACTAACAGCAGCCAAGCTCGATACTTGCCCATCCAGCTCTCCCCCTCATTATAGGTAATATCTATATTTTTAATAATAACTATATATTTGAGCTATTAATATATCCATGGTACAACATTAATAAGATACAAACAAGATTGGAATGGGGGAAGGAGAATGGCAGCTCCACGCACGTTATTTGAAAAGATTTGGGACAACCATGTAATTCATGCCGAACAAGGTAAACCAAGCATCTTGTATATTGATCTTCATTTGGTGCACGAAGTAACGTCACCGCAGGCATTTGACGGTCTCCGCATGGCTGGCCGGAAAGTGCGCCGGCCGGATCGGACATTTGCGGTAATGGATCACAACGTTCCGACTACTGACCGCAGTTTGCCAATCGCAGATCCAATCTCAAAGCAGCAGATGGAAACTCTCTCACGAAACTGTGAAGAGTTCGGAATCCGTCTCGCAGACCTCCACAGCCCTGACCAAGGGATCGTTCACGTGGTCGGACCTGAGCTCGGATTGACACATCCTGGAATGACAATCGTATGCGGTGACAGTCATACGTCCACTCACGGTGCGTTTGGCGCACTTGCGTTTGGAATCGGTACCAGCGAAGTGGAACATGTTCTGGCCACCCAATGTCTGTCTCAATCGAAGCCGAAAACAATGGAAGTCCGTGTAGTCGGAAAACTTCCGCTCGGCGTTACGGCAAAAGATTTGATTCTTGGAATTATCGCGAAATACGGAACCGATTTTGGTACCGGATATGTGCTTGAATATACCGGGGAAGCGATCCGTTCGCTGTCGATGGAAGAACGAATGACTGTGTGCAACATGTCGATTGAAGCGGGTGCACGGGCAGGTCTGATCGCTCCGGACGAAACGACATATTCTTATCTCCGCGGCCGTCAATACGCTCCACAAGGCGATGAGTTTGAGAAGGCAGTTGCAAAATGGAACGAACTGAAGACAGACGAAGGTGCTTCTTACGACGTGGTAGTCGAGTTCGATGCCACAACGCTCGTTCCTCAGGTAACGTGGGGTACCAGTCCGGGCATGGGGACCGACATTACCGGTCAAGTTCCCAATCCGGCAGATTTCTCTTCCGCTGCGGATCGTAAAGCGGCCGAAGCTGCACTGGCTTATATGGACCTGAAGCCGGGTACTCCGCTGACTGACATCAAGATTGATCGTGTATTTATTGGATCCTGCACCAACAGCCGAATTGAAGATCTTCGGATCGCAGCCCAAGTGGTGAAAGGCAAGAAAGTGTCCGAGCATGTCCATGCAATGGTCGTTCCTGGTTCCTACCGCGTAAAAGAGCAAGCGGAACAGGAAGGTTTGCACCAAATCTTTATCGAAGCTGGTTTTGAATGGAGAGAACCGGGGTGCAGTATGTGCCTTGCAATGAATCCGGACGTATTGGAGCCAGGTGAACGGTGTGCCTCCACTTCAAACCGGAACTTTGAAGGACGCCAGGGACGCGGCGGGCGGACCCACCTCGTTTCGCCTCCTATGGCAGCTGCAGCAGCCGTTGCAGGACGCTTCGTAGACGTCCGCAACTGGGAATAAGGGAGGGACAAAAATGGAACCTTTTGTAAAACATACAGGCATTGTGGCACCTTTGGATCGTGTGAACGTCGATACGGACGCGATCATCCCGAAGCAATTTTTGAAGCGGATCGAACGGACAGGGTTTGGCCAATTTCTCTTCTACGAGTGGCGTTTTGACCTGGACGGGAGCCCGAATCCCGATTTCGAGCTGAATAAACCGCGGTACAATGGAGCATCCATTCTGTTAGCTCAACAAAACTTCGGTTGCGGTTCTTCCCGCGAGCATGCACCTTGGTCCCTGCTCGACTACGGCTTCCGCGTGATTATCGCACCATCTTTTGCAGACATTTTCTATAACAACTGCTTTAAAAATGGCATTCTGCCAATTCGTCTGGATCAGTCAGACATTGACACCCTGTTTGCCCGTACTGTGGCGACTGAAGGGTATCAGCTGACAGTTGATCTTGAAAATCAGGTCGTGAGCGATAACGAAGGTTTCTCCGCTTCTTTTGAAGTGGATCCCTATCGCCGTGAACTTTTATTGAAGGGGCTCGATGATATCGGCATCACCCTCCAATATGAAGATAAGATCACTGCTTACGAGGAGCAACTCGCGAAATAATCGCAATCAAAAAGCCACCTGACTGAACCCAGTTCAGCCGGGTGGCTTTTTCACCTTTACGTTTATCGAATCCAAGTCAGTCCTATTGTTCCCGGGCCCCCATGAACACCGATCACAGGTCCAAGGTCTGCCACAGTAACTGAGAAATTGGAAAAACGCTCTTTAATTTCTTTTTTCCACTGAAACGCCTGATCAACTACGTTCGTATGAGCGACACAAAGACGAAGATTGTCAGAAGAAAACTCTGAAAGCAGTTCAAAAATTCGATTCTTTGCTTTTTTGAACGTTCTTACCTTTTCGAATACCCCGACGCTGCCATCCGGAAAGTATAGAATCGGTTTCACCTGAAGAAGGCTGCCCAGAATATATTGCGCTGCGTTCATCCGCCCACCCCTATGTACATATTCCAGGTTGTCAAGAATTACATAGGTGCTTATTCTGTCAGGGTACTCACGGAGAAAGGAGACAATTTCATCAAAACTTTTTCCTTCTTCTTCGAGTCTTTTCCCGTCCAAGAGCATTTGAATAATTGGATAGGATGTGATCTTGGAATCGATGACTTCAACCTCAAATCCTGCCATTTCGGCCGCCATTTGGGAGGTGTTGTGAGTTCCGCTCAATTTGGATGACAGATGAACGGCGATTCCTTTTTCATAGCCTTTTCTTTTCAGTTCTTTGTACAGGGCAACAAAATCCCCAACGGACGGTTGAGAGGTTTTGGGCAGTTCACCCTTTTCAATACGGGAATAAAATTGTTCAATCGTGATGTCAACGCCATCCCGATAACTTTCCTCACCAAATAGTACGATCAGGGGAACACAAAAGATATTGTGTTTTGCAGCTTCTTCCTGTGTAAGACCGGAAGTGCTGTCTGTAATCCATGCGATTTTCGTCAAAAGTCGATCTCCCCCCATCAAATTGATTCAATTCTCTTAATTATTGCTGAACTCTCGCATAAAATGCAAGTATGTCGATTGAAGTTGAGTAGAATATAAAATACCCGAGCATTTGACCGGGTATTTCTTCAATCAATCGATGATCCGACTGTTTACTAAAACGAATCCTCTCTAGAGTTTGAATTGATGGTTCCTTATATTTAGATACAAGATGAAAGTATACCTCAACCTCTTTATACTTCCATATACATAATCGATCGGTCTTCTAGGATTATTTCTTCTTTGCAGTTATTTCCTAATGCTTTGATCACCTGATCGGATGAATCACCTAAGTGAAACGGCAGAACCCCGGATTTTAATCCGGGGGCAGAAACTTAGGTTAGCATTTTAAAGCTATAGTCCGTTAATTTCCATTTACCTTGGATTTTTTCTAACGTATAAGCGACACTTATTTTGGTGTCTTGAACAACTGTGAGGTTAGCTGTTAGAATTAACTTTGTCTTAAAAGGTGTTTGCAAGTCAAGCTTATCGACACTTTGAATCATGAAATCATCAAAAGGGAAGTCATCTACGCGTCCAGAGTCACTACGACATCCGTCCTCCACAGGTTTCAACGCCCGTTTCAATCTTTTGTTTTTCAATTCTTCCCCCAAAAACTCACTCAGCCATTGATCGAGTTTATTTTCTGCTCTTCCGTGTAAGTCAGTTGTGACAACATTCCCCACTCATACGTTTTTTCAAGGGCATGTACCCATACCTCTTTTGCAGTACCGTTTTCCTTTGTGAACTGGGAAGGAATTTTGAGTCGCTCACCAAATTTCGGATTAATCTTGTCTTGCTCGCTAACTGCAGCATCATCAGGAGAGGCCCCCGATACCTTTTGATGCCTCTTGGATCGGTTGAGTTTTTGAGACGGGCGGTGCTGTATTAGGATTAGTTGCAGTTGACCCACATGCCATTAATGCAAGCATAGAGATCAACACGGGAAGAATCACACGTTTTATAGGATAGTCACTCCTTGTGTAATTTTTTTTACTGCTTTAACGATGAATTCTTGTCCCAATAGTCAGTTACTTCGTTGGCGTGCGGAGGCGCTATCACAATGAGAGAACTTTCCATGTTAATCTTCCCATGCTGTATTTTTCAACTGTTGTAAGCGCCATCGTCAACAATCAACTTTGCCTATTGAGCAGACATTCAAATGAGTTACCCCGGATCATCTCCGAGGTACCATCTCTTAGGGAATCAATTTGAAGTTGTAGGCAACGATCTTCCATTTTCCGTCTTCTTTGCCGTACGTATAGACAACTTCGATGGGTTGGTCCTTGTCAACCGTCAATTTGGCGGTCAACACCAGGTTCTTCTTGCCGTCTGTTTTTAGATCCAAACTGTCAATGCTTTGAATGAACTCTTTCTTGGCGTTGAAATCATTTACCTTTGCGAAATTGACGATGCGGTATCCACCTTCAACTGGCTCCAACGCCTGCAGTCGCTTGTTTTTGAATTCTGTTCCGTAATACTGAGTCAGCCATTCATCCAACGCCTGTTTTTGTTCCTTCGTAAAGGAACTTTGTTGACCATACATCGCGTATTGATACATGACTTCCAGATCATTGGTCCACTTCCAGATCTCTTCAGCAGATGCCTTTTCACCGGGGAAGGGGGCCGCTTTTTTCGCGAGCAGATTGTCCTTAAACTTGGTGTTGTTTTTGTGATCAGGAGCAACAGGGTATTTTCCGTCGTCTACCGTGCCACCACTACCGCCTTGAGCTGGTTGATGTTGATGGATATCCGACGTCGTTTTCTGTGAGGGGTCAGCCGTTTGCCCACATCCCGCCAGTACAGCCAAGGATAGGATCGCGGGAATTACAAGACTCTTTTTCATGAAACAAACCTCCCTAGATTGTATTCAAGCATGGTTTTATTTCGAATACTTATAACCACTGTTCTTTTCCCAGTAATCGGTGATCTCATTCACATGAGGTTGCGTAAGAAGAGTCATGGGATCATAACGATTGTCGTTCGGATAAGGACTTGAATACGTGTTAAAATCAATGTGCAGGTGTTTACCGGTCGAATCGCCTGTGCTTCCCATCCAACCAATTCGTTGATATTGGGAAACTGTACTGAATTTTGCAACCAGTGGAGCAGAATCGAAGTGCAAGTATCTTGCAAATACACGTTTTCCATTTTGATAGCCGTGGTCAATCGTAACGGTATATCCTCTTGAATCCGTATTATCAGCTCGATCCACAACGTCCCCTGTTTTAATCGCTTGAATTTCATAGTTCCAAGATTGCATTAATCCCCATGATTCTTGAAAGAAATATCGGTTCCCTTGTGATTCGTTCTAGTTGGATCATTAAAACCGCTGGAAATATAATTGCTACCAGGAACCGGCCAGGCCAACTCCGGATAGAATCTCCATACAAATGTATAATTCTGCGTAGTGTCGTATGCTCCCGCATATCCATATTGATCTTGGGCCATCCGTTTTGAAAAGTATTGTAGATATTCAGGCGATCCCACCCCCAGGCAAGGAACGTCGCACCGACAATATTCCCAATTCCGACGATCAGAAACTGAACCTGACCGCCTACGACACGGTACATCCAGCCGGTTTCACAACCCCCGGCAATTACAATCCCGATTCCGAACAACAATCCGCCTACAAGCGCTCCCGGACTTGCCCATTGTATATTCGGTTTCACTCCTGCAAACAGGAAGACCGCCGTTGCCAAAGCGGCAACCAAAATTCCCACTGCCAGAGCCCGAGCCATGACCGACCGGCTTGTTGTTAACGGGATCGTCATCAGGAGGGGCATCCCCCATGCCATGACCAACTGCCAACTCTTGAGTTGATTGGGGTTTGGCAATCGGTTCTTTTGAAATGGGATTCGTTGAAGTTCGGGCACACGCCGAAAGTAGTATCATTGAAACAATTGCAGGAAGAGAAGAATAAAAGCTTTCGAACAGTAGTGTCTAGAGATGACGTTGTCCTCGAAAGCAGTAGGTTTTACTTTTTCTTTCATGAAGAAAAAATCATGTAGAGGTGAATCTTCTGCAAAGAGATGGTCTTGAGGAACCAAATCTTCTTCTATGAAAACGGAACTCATACGGATATGCTTTTCCGTAACCCGACAAAACATGCATCCTCTCCTCATAAGACAAATCCGTTCATCCCTTTATTGTAAAAATAAAGGCTGAGACAATGTCTTTGTCAAAAGCCTTGAGATGGAGAAGTCTCCACTATGATAAATGTCAAATCCGAAAAACCTACTGTTTAACCATATCGAATTCTTCAGTTTGTCCATTCCACTCTACTTTAACTTTAAGAACTGCATTGCCGAGGGGATGTTCGGATCCGCCTATATAACTCACGATCTTTCCATTTTCAGGTAGATTCTTCTCTGTTCCTCCGGAAGCTATATGAGGACCCTCAAGGGAGTATTTAATATTTTTTACAGATTTTACATCCGTTTTTTTATATTTTAGTGTAAATGTTTCTTTGCCAATATCCTTTGTTGCCATATCAAGCCTAAAATCGCCCGACCAGTGTTCACTTTCACCTTTAAACCGTTCCACATTACCACTCTGACACCCGGTAAGTAAACAAAAAGTTAACCATAAAACGCAAAATTTTTGTTTCTTAAATTGCAAGAATAAATGCAACAACACACGATAATCCATAATATGTAAGATTAAACGACCGATTTTA
>NZ_JBHSHC010000137.1:0-51211 GCF_042652925.1 Effusibacillus consociatus | reverse complement strand
GGTGGCTCTCCCCATTAACATATTGGCTCTCATTCATTAACCTAGCGGCTCTGCCGCGCCGAAATATTCACATCCCGGATTTTTTGCAATCCTCTTTCCGCAACCAGCTTTTCAACCTCTCCCATCGAACGGTCAATGCCTGTCACCTTCCCGGTAGCAGGATCGGTTACCCATTCCCTTGTGTAGAATGGAACTCCAAGAATGATTTTGTGCGACGGGACCTCATTCATCAACAATGTGATTCCTTCTTCCGTCCACGGCAGAGAAGCAACCGACCCGGCCTTTCCCCCGCCATTCCAGTGCTCGTCATATCCCATCAGGATTACGTAGTCGGCAGCTTTGCCAAGACCGGCCCGGTCATAGCTGCCCGACCAGTTCGGATCCGGGCTGATACGGGCTACGTCGACGGATACCACTTTGCCAAGCGGTTTTAAGGCATCGCTAAGTTCTTGGACAAATGCCACGAAGTCCGCTTTGTTCCTGATATCCACGTTTTCAAAATCAACGTTGATGCCGTCAATTTGATACTGTACAAGTGACTCTTTAATCGCTGCGACAACTTTTTGCCGTTTCTCCGGGCTGCTCAACAAAGAACGGGTAAGTTCCGGATCAAACCGGTTTCCGAACAAAGGCCAGATTTGTTTGCCATTGTCATGAGCCCATTTTACATATGCAGGGTCCACCTGAATGGAAACCATCGGATCCTTCTTATCCGATAAAACATACCAGCGCGGGGACACCACGTGCTGGTTGGCGGAAGCGCTTTGCTGCATGTAAAGATTCGTACTGCCGCCGAAGTTCCAGCTCATCACGACTCTCTTCACTTTTTTATGCTGAACCTGTGATTTTTTCACCCACCCCTGCTTTCCGCCCAGCATCTGAATCTTGTAGTAGGACCTGGCAGATTCCACAATCGGGTATTCTTCTCCTTTCTGAAGAGAAGCGGCGATGCCGGAAGCGCTATTTGGCTCTGAATAAACTTGAACCTGGTCCCGCATCAACCGCTGCGACCGAGAGAACAGTGCCGTTCCGGAAATCTTCAGGTGTATAAGAGTGAGATGATACTGAGAGCAAAAAGGACAGCAGGTAAATGATCCACAGTTCTTTCACGATAAACTCCTCTCGTTTCGGTTGCCTTCTACCAACTATTCTACTGAACAAAGGAAGGGGATCGATAGAAACGGATACTGGGAAATCAGGGGGAATTAACCAAAAAATGGGCTGACGTTTTCTTTGGGCACTTGAACCGGAATTCGCATACGATGTAGCAAGAGTCGGCTGAAGGGAGAGAGCAGGATGAGGGCGGTACAGGTAACGATCGCTTCGGAACACTGGATGTCAGCGCTTCAGGATATCACGGTGCGAGCTGCCAAATTGGATCAGGTGCGTACGATCCTGTTATGTATAGATGTAAATTTCGGAACTTTAACGTTTGTGGATGAAGATGCAGAAAGCGTTTATAAAATCATTCTGCCGATCCGTTCGACTGACGAACGGGAGGTGTTGTATTGCCGTGTCCAGGTTCATAAATTAAAGCCCATGATCAAGCTCTTTCGTGTGGGAAGGGAAATCACGGTTACGTGCCGGGAAACCACTCTTTCTTTTCAATCGGGAAAGAAACATTTCCATGTCCCGAATCATATTATTGAAGAACCTTCCAAGAATCATGACTTTGCCAAGAGCAATTTCGAATCGCACCGGGTGATCCGGTTTTTGATTTCTGACAGCAAGCAGTTGCTGCGTTCTCTGGCTTCATGCGAAGGGACAGCCATTCCCGTTCGTGTTGGGGGAGGATGGGTGTGCCTTCATACGGAAAAGTTTGAAACCAATCCCTATACATCGGGTGTATTTTTATGGCCCTGTGAGACATTCTGCAACCGTCTTGCACAAGTCCCGGAGGGTCTTAAACTCAATTGCATTGCGGATGACCGGTTGGTGTATCTTTCCGGAGCAGGGGCATCCGGTATAAGAGAGATCCTGATTAAACCGTATCCGGCGACTGCTCCTACTCTCTATCTGTCAAACCGCGAGAATGTCAGGAAGGAGCCGGATTCCCATCAAAAACAGGATGAGAAGAACACACCGCCGACAAAAGTAATCCTCCAGCCGCCGGTTGAGGATGTGGAACAGCAATTGGAGGCAACAGTTTCCGAACTCTTGGTGCAGGCCGATTTCTCCATCCGACCGGAAAAGGAGGAAGAGGAGCCTGCGGCAGATCCTGTCGAATCCATGTTAAGCAAACTGGAACAATTGCCGGGACTTGCATTCGTTAAGAAGCAGATTCGGGAGATTGCCCAGTTTGCCGCTTTTGAGAAAAAGCGGATGAACGCGATTGGCGTCCCCTCGAAATCACCCACGCTGCACATGGCGTTCCTTGGAAATCCGGGTACGGGGAAAACTATGGTCGCACGCATGTTAGGGAAAATTTTTAAAGAGCTGGGCTTTCTGTCGAAAGGGCATGTTGTGGAAGTGGACCGGCAATTGTTGGTCGGCCAATATATGGGACATACGGAATCGAACCTTGTCAAATACATGAGGCGTGCGATGGGGGGGATATTGTTTATCGATGAGGCCTATGCTCTCTACAAAAAAGACTCCAACAAGGATTTTGGGCTGAATGCCATACATGGACTGGTCAAGATGATGGAAGATTACCGGGAGAATCTGATCGTTATTTTGGCCGGATACAAGAAGGAAATGAATGAGTTTATCGGATCGAACCCGGGGCTTAGGGAACGGATTCCGTTTCATATTGAATTTCCCGATTATACGGAAAAAGAATTGATTGAAATTGCGGAATATATCGCGCAGAAGGATCATTATGCACTCACAGAGGATGCGAAAGAAACTTTGATCAGACAGGTGCTGCGGGAGAAGGTGGATGAATCGTTCGGGAATGCCCGGACAGTTCGAAACCTGTTCGAAAAAGCCAAAATTCGGCATGCCCTCCGCGCTGCCGATCGAGAACCATCCGAGGATGTTTATACCACATTGGCGGCGGACGATTTTCTGAAAGATGATCTTTCGGAATCAGACAGCCTGGAAAGCCTGCTGGCCGAACTGGATCAATTAGTCGGGTTAGAGCAGGTGAAACGGTTGGTGAACCAGATAGTCGATGTGCTGGGCTTTGAGCGGAAACGGGCGGAGCATGGATTCACCGATGAACCGATCACGACCCATATGGCCTTCACCGGGAATCCGGGTACCGGGAAGACTACGGTAGCCCGGCTTATGGGACGGATTCTCCAGGCCATGAATTTGCTCCCAAAGGGCCATTTCGTGGAAGTGAGCCGTAAAGATTTGGTGGCGGGCTATATCGGGCAAACTGCGTTGAAGACGGCCGAAAAGATCAAGGAAGCTCTCGGAGGGGTGCTGTTTATCGACGAAGCGTATGCTTTGGCCCCGCGCGGACGAGAGGATTTTGGCTGGGAAGCTTTGACTGCACTGATCAAGGAGATGGAAGACAAGAAGGGACTTTTGACCGTTATACTCGCGGGATACACAAAAGAAATGGAGAATCTGTTTGAATCAAATCCCGGGCTTAAAAGCAGGGTTCGCTTTACGCTTCATTTTCCCGACTATTCGCCAAGTGAACTGGTCGAGATTGTAAAAAGGAAGGCGCGTGCATCCGATTACCGGTTGTCGGAGGAGGCGGCTGAAAAGTTGTGGCGTATCTTTTTGCAGGAATCGTTGGCGGCAGGGACCGATTTTGGCAACGGGCGCTTGGCCGAGACAGTATTCGAACAGGCGAAATTGAACATGTCCACCAGGATCAGCCGGATGCAGGAAGCACAGGGGCGGGAGATACTGTGCACAATAACTGAAGATGATATTATAATTGATTCAGAGGCGTAGACCAAATATAACAGAATAAGGCGTCGGCTCTTGGGCTGACGCCTTTTTTAGCGTTGTTTTGGCTAGAAGCATCTATATTTTATCCTGCAATTCAGTTATTGTAGTAGGAGGCAGTAGGAGGTCAGCAATCGTGGGAAAAGTAGTCGTTACAGGGTACGGTATCAAAGCTCCTGGAGTTCGTAATAAACAAGAGTTTAAGGATGTTTTGGAACAGGGGATTTGCACCCAGGAGGTTCTGCAAGGAATCGGGCCTAACGGGTCGGATCTTATTTGTGGCGTGATACATGATCGATTTGAAAAAATTAACGGGCGAAACTATAAGCATCATCCGCGAGCCAGTCGGCTGGCGGTGGCGGCAGCAGACGATGCGATAGAAATGGCAGGGTTACGGGATTTACGCGGCAGGCGTGTGGCAATCCTGATCGGCTCGTCCACCAGCGGGCTTGCAGAATTCGAAGCGGCTGCCGCCCTGAGCACGAACGATCAATTTAAGAAGTTTCCTTTTTGGACGGCCGGATTAGTGAATATGCACAGCGTATCCTCCGCTGTCGCCGGTCATTTGGGGATTCAGGCGCAAGTGTTTACTCTGAGCACCGGATGTACAGCGAGTTCAGATGCATTGCTTCTTGGAAAGCTGTTGTTGGAAAGCGGGCAGTCTGATGTTTGTATCGCAGGAGGGGCGGAAGCTCCTTTTTCCAGTGTTGTGCTCTATTCTTTTGCAAAGTTAAATTCGCTGCCGATCAATCAGGGTATCCATCAGGCGGGAGTCCCTTTTTCCTCTGCAACCGAAGGGTTTGTTATGTCGGAAGGAGCTGCGGTTCTCATATTGGAACGGGAAGCGGATGCGATCTCCAGAGATGCATCGATCTTTGGCATTGTAAATCGGGGCAGTGCCAATAATGATGGTCTGTCGATCAACCGCTCCGATCAGACGGGGAACAATATGATTTCTGCTCTTCGGGATGCGGTTGGCAGTATTGTCCCTACATATGTCAACAGTCAGGCGCTGGGCTTGAACGAAAACGATACTGTGGAGAGCATTGCTCACCGAACGTTATTCGGAACCTCGGTTCCGATTACATCCATAAAAGGAATGATTGGACATGCTTTTGGAGCATCCGGCGGTATGCAAATCGTCTCCGCTCTTTTAAGTATGGAATACGGATTCATACCTCCAACAAGCAAGACATCCGGAGAAGGATATGGGGACTTGCCGATTGTTCTCCAAACACGATATTGTGAGGTCCGGCATGTAGCCATAACCACCCATGGGTATGGAGGCAATAACGCGTGTTTATTGGTATCGAAATATACGTCTTAGAGGTGCGAGAAGTATGCCTTACACATTGATGTTTGCCATTTGTGCGGTTCCATTAACGCTTGGGATTGCGATGATCGTCCTGTTCCGAAAATCGAAGTTTACCATCGCGTTGTTTGGTTTTATGTTATCGATCAGCGTGTGGCAGCTTGATGTGGCTGTATTGTATTCATACGGAATCCTCTCACTCGAAACAATTGATTTTTTATTCCGGTTATTTCGGTTCGGAACCGTGATGCTTGCACCTGCGTTATTGACTGTCGCATACATCGCTTCGAGGGAAATGTCTTCTGAGGGAGTAATAGATAGAACATGCCGTCTTGTTCTGAATAAATATGTTGTAATGGCTTTTTATTTATGGAGCGTAATCGTATATCTGGCAGGTTGGAGCGACAAAGGCATAAAAGACGTTCATCTGATTGAAAACAGCAGTACCAATCTCCTGTATCCCACGTATGGAGAATGGGGATGGACATTCAAGCTCTATCTCATTTTGCTGCTGATTAGCATTCTGATCAGTTTGTTTGCCAGTTTGAAAGTAACGGATCTGTATCTCCGTTCTTTCTTGATTCTTTTTGTTTGGGCTATGGTGGTCACCTACTTGATCGGGATTCTGAACATGTCAGAAAAAACGATTGCGTTCTCCAGCGGAATCGCTGTAATGCTCCATTCCATCGTCATCTTTGTGGCGTTTATTCGGATGCACGCCAACATGATTCGGGAAATGAACGCTTCTCTTCTTGGGCAGAAAGATTTTCTCCGCAAAATCATCGATATGAATCCGAACTTTATCTATGCAAAAGACTGGGAGGGAAAATTTATTCTCGCCAATCTTTCGCTTGCCAAGTTGTATGGAACCACCCCTGAGCAGCTCCTTGGCAAAAGTGAAGCGGATTTGAACCCCAATCGGGAGGAAGTTCTAAAAAATCTTCAGGAAGACCGGGAAGTGATGAAATCATTTCAGAAGAAGTTTACACCTGAAGAAACCTTTATTGACCCGCAAGGGAATGTACGATGGGTACAAACTGCAAAGATTCCCATTATCTCGTCCAACCGAAAACAAATCCTTTGTGTGTCCACCGACATTACGGAGCGAAAACAGATAGAGGAAGCTTTGACGGAAGCGGAAACCAAGTATCGAAGCCTGGTGGAAGGATCGTTAGTGGGAGTCTACATTTATCAAAATGGGCGATTTTCTTATGTGAATCCTCGTTACGCTGAAATTTTCGGTTATACGCAACAGGAAATCCTGGAAATGGATGTCATGGATTTACTATTGCCGGACGATCGGCCTCTCGCAGCCGAGTATTTTCAGAAATCGGTGGGCGGTGAGATGAAAAGCATGCGCTACCAGGTCCGGGGAGTCAAGAAAGACCGAACTGTTATTGAGACTGAAGTCTACGGATCGACCACCGTTTATAAAGGGATACCTGCCATTATTGGCACACTGCTTGATATCACAGAGCATAAGAAGACCGAGGAATTGCTGCGCAAATCCGATAAACTCTCTGTTGTAGGCGAGTTGGCAGCGGGAGTCGCTCATGAGATTCGAAATCCGCTAACCGCCCTAAAAGGATTTGTCCAATTGCTGCAAGCAAAAATTGATGATAACGAAAAGTACTTTACGATTATGCTATCGGAGCTGGAACGGATTGAATTGATCGTCAACGAATTCCTTGTCCTTGCAAAACCGCAGGCCATGAACTTCCAACAAAAAGATGTTCGGGTATTGCTGCGGAGTATTGTTGCCTTGCTCGAGACCCAAGCGATTTTAAACAACGTTCAGATCAAAAATTCATTTGAACCGGACATTCCCCTGATCAAATGTGAAGAGAATCAATTGAAGCAGGTGTTTCTCAATGTCCTGAAAAACTCGATTGAAGCAATGCCGCACGGCGGAAACATTGAAATTCGGATTCAGATGCAAGAGCAAGACAAAGTGTTGATTCGTTTCATTGATCAGGGCTGCGGGATTCCCGAGGAACGGATCCAAAGGTTAGGTGAACCCTTTTACACAACGAAAGAAAAGGGGACAGGACTGGGGCTGATGATCAGCTATAAAATTATTGAAGCTCATAAGGGGAGCATCCAGATTGAAAGTGAACTCAACAAAGGAACCTGTGTAAATATTGTTCTGCCTGTTGCTTAAAATGAATCAAACAATCCACCTTCACAGCGTGTTTGGAGTAGAGCCTTGCATTTAGAGGCTCTTTCTTTTTTTGTCCTTGCCTTCACAGGCACAAAACCGAATTTCATAACACGAAGTCAAGATGGGAATATTTAGATTGCGGATTCTTCCGCAGCATCGGGTGCTGAGTACTTCTGAACACTTTTCAACTACTGACTATCTCCGGGAGGACCTATGATTCTTAGTACTGAACAACTCCGACAAAAAGCGCACGATCTCGGGCTGAAACACGACTCGTACGTGGGACGATGCTCGTCGAAGTACCTGTGGCGGGAGTTTTATGCAGACATCGAGAGTTTGCGCGCGTTCGTACGCTCCCTGCAAGACGGTCGTGCAAGTTGTTCGCAGCCCGCGGAAGAATGGCTGCTCGACCACGCTGAGTTCATCGAGGAACAGGCATTGGTCGTTCGACACCGACTCTCCGGCGCATTTCTACGTTGTTTGCCACGCCTGCGCAAGAGCGGTGAGCCACGCGTCCTGTCTCTGTGCTCGGATTATCTTAAGCATGCGGACGGTATCCTTGACGAGGACTCACTTGTTTCCTACATCAATTTTTACCAGGAAGTATCCGTTTTGACGATTGCCGAGGCGTGGTCGATTCCGCTTATGCTGCGCGTAGCCTTGACCCGGCGCCTTGCCGAAATCATGGAACTCGTTCGCGAACGACGGGAGGTGTGTTCGCTAGTCGAACGGCTGCTGGCGCAAATAGAGCCGTCGAAGTTAAATCCGGATACACTCAGGGCTGCACTGGAAGACGCGGGGCAAGATATTCCGCTCTCTGGTCCGTTGATCGCGCACTTGGTGAGTCACCTGCGCGAGTGGGCGGACGATTCCGCAACCGTGCGCGAATGGCTGTTGTGCAAACTGGAAAATGGGCCTGACAGCCTTGATCGAATTGTCTCATACGAGTATCAGCTTCAGGCCGCTTATCAAGTGGCGGCAGGCAACGTTATCGGCAGTCTCCGCAAAATCGAGCGCTGGGACTGGAGCGATCCGTTCGAACAGATTTGCTTGGTCGAGCGCACTCTGCGCCAGGAAAGCACAGGCGTTTATCCGCTCCTCGATTTTTCCAGCCGCGACCAGTTGCGTAGACGAGTTGAGGAATTGGCCCGCCGCTTGCACGTTCCGGAAAATTTGGTCGCAAAGCAGGCAGTGGAGCTCGCGGCAGGGGAGCACGAGCGGGCGTGTGCAAAGGTCGGGCGGACAAACAGAGATGATGCGGATGGCAGTTCGACAGAATCAGCGGAACTGCCGCGACAGGCGTTTGCAGCTTACTACTTGCTCGAGCCGGCTGGCGTCAGGGAGTTGAGAAGTGCGCTGCAAATTTGCGGCAGGCCCCGGCTTTTGCCGGAAATAGGTATATTGAGACGCGCCACTGGCGTGTATTTCACCCTGCTCGCAGGATTGTTTGCGCTTGCCCTGTTGGGATTCGCCGCGTGGATCGGTGGCGGCGTCAGCTTAACGCCGACCCAGTGGGCGGTAATTGTACTGGCACTGGCGTTTCCTGCGAGCGAGTGGGCCGTCACAGCGGTGCACTGGCTTATAGAATGCGGAATGCGTCCGCGGCCGTTGTTGCGATACGATTTTTCGCATGGAATTCCGGCCGAAGCGACCACTATGGTCGTAATTCCCGTAATTTGGTCGACAGTCGAAGAAGTGCAGGAATTGGTGGATCGACTGGAACTGCATTACCTGGCGAACCGCGACCCGAATATCCACTACGCTCTCCTGGGGGATTTCGTCGACGCCGACGAGGAGAGCCTTCCGGAGGACACCGCCGTTCTGGCAGCCGCGCGCGAAAGTATTGAGGCGTTAAACAGAACGTATTCCCGTCCGGGCGGGACGACCTTTCACCTCTTTCAGCGCCGTAGGCTGTGGAACCCGTCCGAGGGGGTATGGATGGGGTGGGAGCGCAAGCGTGGCAAATTGGTGGAGTTTGTCGAACTGCTAAAAGGACGTACAGAGACGGCGTATGACTTCGTAGTCGGGGATTCGGCTGTCCTTTCGCGCATTCGATACATCATCACGCTCGATGCGGACACGAAGCTACCCATGGGCAGCGCGCAACGGATGATCGGCACCCTGCATCTGCCCTATAATCGACCGCGGTTAAACCGCACGCGGACACGGGTCGTCGAGGGATACGGCGTGCTGCAGCCTCGCATAGGCATTAGCCACGAGGCGGCCGTACGCTCGCGGTTTGCTTATTTGTGGTCAGGGGAGCCGGGAATTGATCCGTACGCGTTTGCCGTCTCGGATCCATACCAGGACGGACTAGGGCAGGGAATTTTTACGGGCAAGGGCATATTCGATGTTGATATGTTTGCGCAGGTACTGTGTGAACGCATTCCCGAAAACCGTGTGCTTAGCCACGATTTGTTGGAAGGAGGCTTTTTACGTGCCGGCCTTCTGTCAGACATCGAATTGATCGATGACCACCCCGCTGCGTTCAGTTCTTACCAGAAGAGACTGCACCGTTGGGTTCGCGGGGATTGGCAATTGCTCTGCTGGCTGTTTCCCCGCGTTTGCGACCGGCGGGGAGTACTGGTTCCGGTCGATCTGTCCGCCCTCACTCGCTGGCAGATGATTGATAACTTGCGGCGCAGTTTACTCCCGCCCGCGCTTTTTGGACTTCTGCTTCTCGGGTTGACCGTTCTGCCAGGTTCCCCCGGGCGCTGGCTTGCGATTGTGTTCGCTGCGTTGTTCTTGCCGGTGATCCGGCAATTGGCGGCAATTCGACGAACAGTCTGGCGGACCCGGCGATTGCTGTCTGCTATCGGGCAGGTTTTGGTAATTATCTGGACGCTGCCGTTTCAAAGTGCGCTGCTACTTGACGCAATCGCTAGAAGTCTAAACCGTTTATTCATCTCCAAACGTCATTTGCTCGAATGGGTCAGTTCCTCTGAAATTGAACGCCGCAATCGTCGGGGTCGCCACCCGGCACTGCTTGGGGTATGGGGCGGCTATACACTGGTGCTCCTCTTTATATTGGCAGTGGGGACGCGAAGCACCTCGGCGGTACAGTGGACGGGCTTGGCGCTCAGTGCACTATGGGCACTCGCTCCGCTTGGCCTCCGCTGGTTGGATCGCCCCGTGGCACAACCCGAGCGGCCGCTCGAACCGGCTGAGGAGGAAGAACTGCGGGTGCTGGCGAAACAGATTTGGGCGTTTTTCGAGGACTTCACCAGTCCAAAAGACAATTGGCTGCCACCTGACAACGTTCAAATCGATCCGCCTAATGGGGTCGCGCATCGTACGTCGCCTACCAACATTGGACTTTATCTGGCCTCCACCCTGGCTGCGCGGGATTTCGGATTTATCGATACGCCCGGGTTGATTGAACGTCTGGAACGAACGATCAAGACGGTTGAGCGCCTAGACAAATGGAAAGGCCATCTTTACAACTGGTACGATACGGTTACCCTCGAACCACTGCCGCCGCTGTATGTGTCGACGGTGGATTCCGGCAACTTCGTGGCCTATCTGATGGTGGTCAAAGAGGGATTGGGAGAGTGGCTCAAGAAAGACTTTGCACAGAGCGTCCGGCTAGGCCCGGTTGAATATGGAGGCAAGGGATCAGAAGCGATGAATGTTGAATTCAGCGTGGAGTTGATGCCTCGGCCTGACACAGAAACGAACCGTCGGATATCAGCAGAGGCAGCACGCAAGGATTGGGTGGCACGCGGGCAAAACCTGATCGCCCGCATAGACGAGATGATAAACGAGACAGACTTCCGCCCGCTTTACGATCACAAGGCGAAATTGTTCACCTTGGGTTATCACGCGGCGTTGGACGAGCGAGATACGGTTCTGTATGATCTGCTAGCTTCAGAGGCTAGGCAGGCAAGCTTTGTTGCCATCGCCCTCGGACAAGTGTCTGTAGCACACTGGCATGCACTCGGGCGGACGATGACAAAGATTGGGCCGGGGGCCACGTTACTCTCGTGGTCCGGGACGATGTTTGAATATTTAATGCCGTGGTCCATTATGCGCACTTATCGGAACACAGTCTGGGACAGCACCTATCGTGCCGTCGTGCAGCGGCAAATCGAGTATGCGCATCAACGGGGTGTCCCGTTCGGCATCTCGGAATCGGGCTATTACGCGTTTGATTATCAAATGAACTATCAATACCGGGCGTTTGGCGTTCCCGGTCTCGGATTCAAGCGTGGACTCGAACAGGATTTGGTCGTGGCGCCGTATGCGGCAATCCTGGCCCTGCCCTTTTCGAAGCGCCAAGTGCTGGAGGATCTGCGCAAAATGGAGGAGCTTGGCGCACGTGGAACATACGGCTACTACGAAGCCATCGACTTCACGGCTGAGAGGATGCCGAAAGATCAGACCTGCATGGTCATCCGCAGTTTCATGGCACATCATCAAGGCATGAGCCTGCTCACGCTTGCCAACTTGCTGCTGCCTCAGAAAATGTACGAACGTTTTCACAGCGACAAGCGGGTGCAGGCGGCCGAACTGCTGCTGCAGGAACGGATTCCCGAACGACCTGCAATCATTGAGCATCGTGCCAAAGCACGGGTGCGCCTGCCGGATCCAAAACCGGCACAAACTGTTCCTCTACGCGAGTATCTTTCTGCGGACACGCCGACGCCTGAGGTGTGTGTTCTTTCCAACGGTACATTCATGAGCGTGGTGACCAACAGCGGCAGTGGCTTCAGCCGGTACGAAGGTGTGGCCGTCTCACGTTGGCGCGAGGATCCTGTGGCGGACGATTGGGGGAGCTACATGTATATCCGGGACGTTACCTGTGATGTGGTCTGGTCCCCGACGTTTCAGCCGTGCCGGGTCCCGTCCCCTGAACAGCGCGTGCAGTTCGCGCTCGAGCGGGCCACCTTCATGCGTGTGGACGGAGACGTGCAGACGAGCCTTGAAATCTGCGTGTCGCCGGAATGGAATGCGGAAGTTCGCCGATTGACGCTCACCAACTCAGGAAGTGAAACGCGGATCATCGAGGTCACGACTTTTCTTGAAGTAGCCTTGGCACCTCCCATCGCCGACGATGCACACCCGGCGTTCAGCAAATTGTTCGTCGAAACGGAATATGCAGCGGATGACGAGTGCCTGCTCGCCCGCCGGCGGTCTCGTGACGGAAGCGAGAAACCGCTGTGGGCGGTGCACTCGCTGATGGTCGGCGGTCGGCCTCTCGGACCGGTGGAATACGAGACAGATCGAGCCAGCTTTATCAACCGGGGCCATAAGCTATCCCAGCCGCAGGGGATCCGCTCCCGCCTGCGTGGAACGGTTGGCGCTGTGGCGGACCCTGCCTTTATCATGCGGCGGCGGTTGACGATCGAGCCCGGTGAACGGGTTCAGCTGTTCGCTATCACTGGTGTTGCGGAAACCAAGGATGAGGCGATCAGCATCGTTCACCGGTTCTCCGGGGACCTTCAGGTAGAACGGACGTTTCAACTCGCCTGGACTCGCAGCCAAATCGAGCTTCGGCATTTGCATCTGACTGCCGCCGAAGCGATGGTCTTTCAAAGTTTGGCGGGCCAGGCGTTATACGCGGCCCCGCTACGGGGAGAGCGAGAGAAAAGTATCGCGGCAAATTCAAAAGGGCAGTCTGGCCTCTGGGCGTACGGAGTCTCCGGTGATTGGCCAATTGTACTTGTGCGGATCGCGGATGTGGCCCATATACAGTTTGTCGTCAAGCTGCTAATTGGACACGAATATTTACGCCGCAAGGGGTTACTTATCGATCTGGTCATCCTGAACGAATCGGAGGGTGGCTACCAGCAGAATTTGCAGGAAGCGCTGCGACGTGCCGTGGACCACGGTGTTGAACGTCATGGGGCAGGGCCTGGGAGCGTTTTCGTCATTGCTGCCAATCAATTACCGGACGAGGAAAAGACACTGTTACTCGCCGTATCCCGCATCGTGCTGCGTGCAGACGGTCCCAGTCTCAGAGCACAAATCAGATTGCCCCGTTCAGACACCGTTTTGCCGGCGCCGCTTGAGCCGACTGCGCCGTTACTCAGGAACGGCAACGGCAACCAAGTTTCGGGAGACGTTCACGATTTGGTTTACTTCAACGGTTGGGGAGGATTTTCGCCGGATGGACGAGAGTACCGGATTGTGCTCAAAAACGGCAATCATCTGCCGGCGCCATGGATAAATGTCATCGCCAACCGGCACTTCGGCTGCCTTGTTTCCGAGCTTGGCACCGGTTACACATGGTGGCGTAACAGCCGTGAGTGGAAACTTACCCCGTGGTCTAATGATCCTGTGCTCGACCCCCCAGGTGAAGTGTGCTATCTGCGGGACGAAGAGAGCGGTGAAATGTGGTCTGTCCACCCATCTCCCGCTCATACAGACAAGCCTTACATCGTGTCGCATGGTCGGGGGTATACGCGGTTTCGCCATGAGAGTCATGGTCTTATGCAGGAAGCAACCGTTTTTGTGCCAGTGGATTACCCCGTTAAGGTGATCAAATTGCGGCTGCAAAACCGGACTGCCAAGCAGCGGCGCCTGTCCGTCACTTATTACGCGGAATGGGTATTGGGCGTGCGGCGCGAAGCCAACGCCTCCTTCATCGTCACGGAGTGGGACGAATCTGCCAATATCTTGGTGGCACGCAACACGTATCAGGAGGCATTTCGCGATGCAACAGTCTTTTTAGGCGTGTTTCCGCAACCGAATAGGCCTGCCACGCTCTCGAATTCGGCAGATTCCGAAGCGCAACCTGCCACTCTCGCCCAGGATCTGTCTTGGACAGCGGATCGCAAGGAATTTATCGGCCGCAATGGCACACTGGAAAATCCGTCCGCGATGGGTCGGGAGCGCCTGTCGGGCAATACGGGAGCTCTGTATGACGCTTGCGGTGCGGTGCAGGCCAAGCTCACGCTCGAACCTAATGAAGAACGGACAGTCTACATCCTTTTGGGTTGCGAACATTCGCACGACACTGCCGTCAAGCTCGCTCAAAAATACAGCCAAACGCGTGTCTGTGAGCAGTCATTCGAACGCGTGAGAGATTTCTGGGACAGTGTGTTGGACCAGATCTCGGTTTCAACGCCCTGCCCGGAGATGGATGTCCTGCTGAACGGCTGGTTGATTTACCAGACGCTTGCCTGCCGAATGTGGGCTCGCTCCGCCTTTTACCAGGCGGGCGGTGCATACGGTTTTCGCGACCAGTTGCAAGATTCACTGGCTTTGCTTCACACCCGTCCCGACCTCACGCGGGCACAAATTTTGCTCCATGCCGCGCACCAATATGAGGAGGGCGATGTGCAGCACTGGTGGCATGAAGAAACGGAGCGCGGTATCCGCACACGTTTCTCCGACGATTTGCTATGGCTGCCGTATGCTGTCACACGGTACATCGAACACACTGGGGACGACAGTTTGCTTGAGGAGATGGTACCGTTTCTTCATAGTGAACCTTTACGGGAGGATGAACATGAACGGTACGAGCCGACACGAATCTCAAAGCAGAGCGGCACCGTTTTCGAGCACTGCTTGCGTGCGATCGACAGGGCATTGCGCTTCGGCGAACACGGGCTGCCCCTGATCGGAATCGGGGACTGGAACGACGGGATGAACCGTGTCGGCGAAGCTGGCAGGGGCGAGAGCGTGTGGCTCGGCTGGTTTATGTGTGAAATTCTGAACCGGTTCGAGGATTTGTGCGAACGGTTCGGCGATGTCGAGCGTGCCAGCCGCTACCGGGATGTGCGGCAACAACTCGCCGTCTCACTCGACGAGCACGCCTGGGACGGGCAGTGGTACCGGCGTGCCTTCACAGACGCAGGACAATGGTTAGGCTCCATCCACAACGAAGAGTGCCGCATCGATGCGATCGCCCAGTCGTGGTCAGTCATCTCCGAAGTGGCGCCGAAGGACAAGACGACACAGGCGATGCATGCGTTTGATCGCGAACTCGTGGACCGCGACCTGTCCGTCGCTCGTCTCCTGACACCGCCTTTTGACCGCACGGAGCCGAGTCCGGGGTACATTCAGGGCTACCCGCCCGGAATTCGCGAGAACGGGGCCCAGTATACACATGGTGTCATATGGAGCATCGTCGCTTGGTGCAGACTCGGGAACGGTGAAAAGGCACTTGAGTTGTTTCACATGTTAAATCCCATCACTCATACCCGGACGCCTGGTGAAGTTCGGCAGTATGCAGGTGAGCCTTACGTCATGGCGGCAGACGTTTACACAACAGACCCGCACAAAGGACATGCCGGCTGGACGTGGTACACTGGCGCTGCGGGATGGATGTATCAGGCCGGAATCGAGTGGATCCTTGGTTTGCGCCGCCGCGGAGAGCGGCTGTACATCCGGCCATGCATTCCTTGTGAATGGCCGGAGTTTTCGGTCAGCTACCGTTATGGCAGCTCACGCTACCTCATCACCGTGAAAAATCCGTCGGGCAAGTCCAGCGGAGGAACCACGCTAATGATTGACGGACAGGAGGTTGACCTCCTGGAGCCTACCGCGGAGCGCGGTCCCTATGTTGAATTGTGCGACGACGGGCAGGTTCACCATGTCGTTCTGACGATGTAGATACAGGGTGAGCAGAGCAAAGGGGGGGAATGTTCCCCCTCCTGATTAAAATCTTCACGGGAAAACCATCGCAAACTGCGATGGTTTTTTCCTCAAAAAGGCCCCCTTCCTTCTTTGAAGGTGCTTCGAATGTAGCTTTATTTATCGTAATGGAAAGTATATCTTTTTTTGGCCTAAATTTTCATTCGACGTTGCGGTGTACCTCGCCGTTTGAAGAATAACGGTTTTTCGATCCGTTATTTCGAAAAACACTCCCAAAAATATCACAAGAAGCACCTGAAAGTCCGCTATTTCCCGCGGACGAGTCATCACTGCATACCGAACCCATCATCACAACAGATCGACACTCCAGAACGTGGATCCCAGCCCAGTAACAAGTGTCGAATAGAAGGCCGCCTTCGGCAGCCCATTTTCCCGAGCATCAGCTATTCGACTTGCCGTTTGTTCCGTGTTTTACCTTTAGTCCCGAGCAGACTGACTAGAACGGAGACGGTTACATGGAATTATACTCCGGACCTTACGTCTAGAGTTTTCCAATTTGGCCATCCTAATATCTAAATATTGGAAATCTGCATGAGGGGTGATGAGATGACGGAAATCGATTATAGTAGAGAGATAGAAACCATTGTCTTGCAAAGGATGAGTGCGGTGAACCGACGACAAACAAGGGAATTGTGGACGAAGCCGGTACCGGAGACCAAATATCTGAATGCGGAAAATGTGGCCCGGTACCGTTTGATTCTCCGGCTTTTCTATGAAAATCACAGCAAGTTGAAATATTGGCTGAAACCAGAAGAAGTCTACGCTGGCGTAATGAGTTGGGGGCTGCTGGACGGTTACTCTTTGGAACAGTGTCAAAGGGACTTGGAAACACTGGCCGAATGGAAAAATCTGACCAGCCGTCATGACGGTGGCAGGGCGACAACCATCGAAGAGTACCTGCGCAAGCGATTCCGATATCAAATGACACCGTACACCATCGAGATTGAGCGGATGCTGGAGAATCTGGAAAACATTCAGGGCTATGGAGGCTCACTGGAGCCGACTCTTCTGGAACGGTTATTGGGTTATATCAAGCGGGTTCGGGAGACTCCGGAATGGGCGGATGGGGAAGCCTTGCAGCTGTGGCGGGATTTGCAAAACTCATTTCGCCAACTGCATGAAAACGCATCAGATTATTTGGCGAGCCTGCAGACCGGGAAAGCGGAAGAGTTGATGCTTACGGAGCAGTTTCTTGTCTTTAAAGACACGTTGACTCACTATCTGCGCAACTTTGTCATCGGGCTGCAGCGCTACGGGGGACAGTTGGAAGCAACCCTGCAGGAGACAGACCCGGAAGTCTGGCAGGTTTTTCTTAACGCGGTGGTAACCGATGAAGCAAGGATGCCGTCGTTCGAAGAGTCAATCACGGTTGAAGAACGGATGGATCGCCGACGGGAGGAGTGGTCTATCTTCGTCCAGTGGTTTACGGGAAACGTCAATGAGAGAAGTGACGTGATCTTTCTGGAACGGGCGACGAAGGACAGCATTGCCAAAATGCTGAAGTATGCGTTGGCGATTCAGGAGAAATACAAGTGGGGAATCAGCCGCAAACGGGAACTGGATTATTTGGGGCAGTGGTTTTTGAGCTTGGAAGACGTGGAAGATGCACACCGTCTCGGCGCTTATACGTTTGGTCTTTATCGAACGCGGCATTTCCAGGGAGAAGGGGAGCGAACCTCCGATTCGGCCGATCTGTCAATGTGGGACGAGATACCTGTCATTCGGGAGTTGAAATCGCGCAGCCGAATCCAAAGAAAGACGGGCGAAACCGAGGCGATTCGTGACCGGAAAGAGCAGCAGCAAAAAGCCAGGCAAGCGTTTCTTGCGGGAAAAGCGTCTGAGGATGAGATTCTGAGAAAATGGGTCGGGATGGGCGAATTTTCCATGAGTGAGCTGGAGCGGTTGACCCTGCTGGAACGCAAGTTCCTGTTACTGTGGATCGGCCGGTGCATGGCAAGCCGTTCGCGAAAGATCCGGACACCCGACGGATTGGAAATTCGCCTGCTGGAGCCCAAAAACGGTGCACGGGCAAAATTGGTCTTTGAAGACGGAGTGTTGGATTTGCCTGACTTCCGAATGTTTTTAAAAGAGGTGACCGCACAGTGAGACGAATCCGAAAGATTGCAGGCGGTACACAAGAACGGGTGAGAGCGGAGCTGCAGCAGGCTGCCCAGGCGCTTTTGAACCGGCCCTGGATTACGAAGCGGAAAGACCCGGAGATGTTTTTGCTGGTCAAGAGTCATTACGAGAAATTGCGGGATTGGTTTCACGACAATGCGGGTTTTTCTCTGATCGTCACGCGCAGTTTTGCCAAGTTGGAGAAAATCCCCGGTTCTTACCAACCGTGGATGCGAATCGAAACTTTTCACGGTCCCAGGGATTACGCTCTGTTTGCATATGGACTGTGGTATCTGGAAGGACGGGGAGAAGCGGAACAATTTTTGCTGTCCGAAATGGTGGACGCTATCCGCGAACACTTGCTGTCTCTGGATGTCAATCTGGACTGGACTCTTTACGAACATCGCCTGTCCATGGCCCGGGCGTTAAAGAAACTGAGGGAGTTGGAAGTGCTCGTTGCCGTGGAAGGGGAGGAATCGGATTGGGCCCGGGAGGGAGGCAATCACAACGTGTTGTACGAGGCTTCCCCGATGGCCCGATATGTGCTGCGCCGGTTTCCGAAAGACCTGACGGAGTACCGATCCATGGAGGAATTGATTGCTCCGGCCGAACAGGTTCTCCCGGCGGCCGCCGATTCCGCGACCGGTTCGGATGTGCAGGCCAGAAGACATAAAATTTTTCGCCGGTTGATGCAGGAACCTGTTGTGTATGACTGGCAGTGGTCGGACGAAGAGCGGAGGTATGTCCAGACCCAAAGGTCCTGGTTGATCGAGCAGATGCGGAACATGTTAAACCTTGAGGGGCGGCGTTTCCGGGAGGGACTGTTGTTCGCTTGGACGGATGTCACCGGAGAGATGGAGTTGTTTCCGACTCTGGCAGGAGAGTCGGATCTGTTGATGCTGCTGGCCGGCGAAATTCGCCGGATATTGCACAAGAGCCCCGGGATTTTTGAGAAAGACGAACATGGCAATTTGCTGCTTACAAGAGCCGAGTTTGAGGGGATTCTGAGCCGATTGAAAGAGTATCATGGCGATTATTGGAGCAAGGGACACCGTGAGAAGACGAGCAGTTTCCTGGCGGATCAACTGATTGCCCATTTGCGGGAGTGGAATTTAGGTATGCAAGCGGGAGTCCATACCGTCAAGCTTTATCCGGCGTTCATGCGCTGGAACGGAACCTACGACTGGAAGGAGAAGGCCGAATAAAATGACTGAGAACAGATGGGTGATGAACCGAGCGGGCGTTCTGAATTTTTGGTTCTACTCGGACGAAGTATTCGAACTGTCTGACGGAAGGCTGATTTTTCGGGGAGCGAACGGCTCCGGAAAATCGGTGACCATGCAAAGTTTCCTGCCGCTGGTTTTGGACGGGGACAAGCGTCCCTCAAGGCTGGATCCGTTCGGTTCGAGAGACCGGAAGATCGAATATTACCTGCTGGGAGAGACGGAAAGCGGGATTCAGGACCGGACGGGATACTTGTACCTGGAGTTTCGGCAACCTGAATCAAACAGGTTCCTGACGGTAGGGATCGGTTTGCGGGCCAGACGAGGGGCCGCGCAAGTGGGATTCTGGGGGTTTGCCATCACCGACCAGCGGAGAATTGGCAAGGACCTGTTTTTGTATGATTGGAATTTGTTCGAAAAACATGGCCAGAAAGTACCTTTGGATCGGGCAGAATTGGAACAGGCAATCGGCGACGGTGGGAAAGTGGTCCGCGAACAGGGTGAATACTGCCAGCTGGTGAATCAATTGCTGTTTGGCTTTGCGGACCTGGAGGCGTACAAAGACCTGCTGGAGTTGATGATCCAACTTCGTTCGCCTAAGTTATCGAAAGATTTCAAGCCTTCCACGATCTACGGCATTCTGAATGACGCTCTGCCTCCTCTAAGCGACGAGGACTTGCGCCCTCTTGCCGAAATCATCGAGGATATGGACGAAATTGGGGATCGTTTGGACGAATTGCGGATGCACCGAACGGAGGCGCAGAAACTGGTTCATGCTTACGACCAGTATAACGAGATGCGACTGTTTGAGCTCTCAGCCAACGCTTTGCAGGACGAGACGGAACGAAAACAAAAAGCGGCGGAAGTACTTGAACAGGAGCAGATCTGGAACGGGTTGCAGGAAGAAGCGCAACAGACCCAAGCTTTGTTGAATGCCTCCAAGCAGGAACTGCTGCAAACAGAGACCGAAATCGACCACTTGAACCGCTCGGAAGCGATGGAAAAACAGCACGAATTGAAGACCGCGCAGGATCGCCTTGCGGAGACGCAGGAGGAAATTGAGCGTACGAACGGGCGGATTGACGGTTTGGAGCGGGATAAGCAGAAGAAGGAGGAAAGGGTGGAAAAGGTTCAGGTAGAATTGGCAAAATACCTGGACGAGCAGAGGGAATTGCGGAATGAAATGGATGCTCTCTCGCGGGAGATCGAATTTCAGGATCACGATTTCTATGAACGGCAATGGGCAAACGATGGCCAACCGGCGGACGAAAGACTTTGGACCGGCTGGAAACGGGATGTGGCAGGTTACAGGCAAGAACTTAAAGAAATTCACGAGCATTGCGTTTATGAAAGGGAGTTGGCCGCCAAGGCGAGTGAGGCGGAGCAAAGCATGAGTGTGGCGCGTGAGAACAGGGATGCGGCCGAACGGTTGATGCATGCAAAGGAGGAAGCACTGCGAGAGGCGATCATCCGGCACGAAGACTCGCTGCTTGCGTGGCACAAAGGGCTCCAGCGGTTGCCTGTGGCGGAGGAGACGTTCCGAACCGTGCTTCACCGGCTGCAAAGGTACCCGGAACTGTCTTACGACGAGATTGTGGAACCTTTCAAATCGGCGGCGGAGCAGGCTTTTGCAGAGATTACAGCCCAAAGGCTGACCGCGGAACACGAAATGAATTTGCGAGTACAACTGCTGGAACAGTTGCGGAGCGAGCTGCAAGCTTGGCGTGAACATCGGGAACCGGAACCGGAACGTTCCGAGGCTCGTACACGTTCCCGCAAGCGCAAAATGGAGTCGGAAAAACAGCCCGGCGCGCCATTGTATGCTCTCTGTGAATTTCGCCCACATGTGGACGAGCGGACAAAAGCGGTGCTGGAAACCGTGCTGCATCGTTCCGGACTGCTGGACGCCTGGATTTCATCCGATGCGGTAGAAGTCCTGGAACAGGAAGAGGAGGTTTGGATCAAGCCGTCGCCCGTTTGGTTCGGCCATACGTTGGCCGATTATCTTGAGCCCACCCCCTCTGCCGAAAGCGGTTTGACCGCACAACAGGTGGAAGAAGTATTGCGAACCATTCAAATCGGACAGGGCGACGGGAACGGCGCCTTTATCACCGAAACAGGCCAGTTTGTGCTGGGGCCGTTGACCGGGCAAACGGCCGGCAAGGAACGGGCGGAGTGGATCGGGGCGGAAGCCCGCAAACAAGCAAGACTTGCCGAAATCAAGAGGTTGGAAGAACAGATTCAGGCTGTCGAACGGGAATTCGATAATAGCCGCGGACAAATCCGGAAACTTCAGGAAGAGTCGGAACGTATCCGGCAAGAACTGGCAGCCCTGCCTGCAGATGATGAGTTGCGGGCCGCTGGCCGGGCTTTGCACAATGCGAAAGCCGATTGGGAACATGCCCAAAAAGTGGAGACGGAATGCAGCGACAAATACAAAGAAGCGGCCCGAAAATGGCGGGATCAACAGCGGACGGTTCTGGAGAAAACGGCAAAGTGGTCCCGTTTGAAAAAGGAAAAAGATTTCCGGGAAGCACTGGACATCCTGCAAGACTATGAACGCCAGGGACTGAGCCTAAAATCGTCTCTGGCGGTTCTGGGAAGGATACGACAAGAGGCCCGCCAATTGGAAGAAGAACTCCAGACAGCAGCGGATCGCATCGCTTCCGAACAGGAGCATCTGGATGTGCTTGCGGCACGGGAAACACAGTTTTCGGCAGCGGTTCAGTCCCTGACTAAACTGGTGCAGGAATTGGGTGTCTATGACGTATTCCAACGATTGCAAGAGCTTAAGGAGCAGCGTTCCGGGCTAAATGCGACCATTGACCGGTGCAACACGGAATTGCGCCGGCTGGACGGGGAACTCGGAGCCGCGGAAGAACGACTGCGGCAAAAACGGACGGAACTGGAACAAAGTGAACAACAATTGCAAAAGTCCATTCAAAACTGGCAATACGAATGGAAACTGGGGCTCGTTGAATTTGAGCCGGAACATCCGTTGAGAACGGCCGCGACGGATAAGGCGGAAGAAATTCTAAAGACGGCGCAAGCCGTCCGTAACCTTTTCCGCTCGCGCTATGAATCCCGGAGAAGAGAGCAGCTGCTCAATCAATTGCAGGAAACGTTCGTTTTGGCGAAAAACGCGCTTCTTGATTACTCTTTGGCGCAACGTTATGAGGAAACCGGGGAGCGGATTTTTATCGAGTCATTGCGGGACCGTACCCAGCCCTGGACGCCCCGCATGCTGCTGAATGAGCTGTTGCGCATGGAAGAGGAACAACGTCTGCTGATTGAAGAGAAGGATCGGGAGTTGTACGAGCAAATCCTGATTCACAGTGTCGGGCGGGCGATCAAGGACAAGATCAACCGGGCCGAGCAGTGGGTCAAGGAAATGAACCGTTTTATGGAAAGCCGAAAGACCTCCAGCGGATTGGTTCTGTCGCTTGAGTGGACGCCAAGGGCCGCCCGCAACGAAAGGGAAATGGATACGGAAAAATTGGTCCGTTTGCTGCGGAAAAATCCGAACACGCTGCTTCCGGAAGAAATCGAACAAATGGTGGAGCATTTCCGTTCGAGAATCCGTTGGGCCAAGGAAGACGCGGTGGAGGGAGAAGGATTGCGCAAGTGGATGCAAGAGTTGCTCGATTACCGGAATTGGTTCGCGTTCACACTGTATTTCCGCAAGGGGAGCCAACCATGGCGGGAGTTGACCGATTCACGCTTTAATGTAATGAGCGGCGGCGAGAAGGCAATGGCCATGTACATTCCACTCTTTGCCGCTACCGACTCCCGGTACAAGGATTCCCGTTCCGATGCCCCCCGCCTGATCACATTAGATGAAGCGTTCGCAGGAGTTGACGATGAGAATATGCGGGACATGTTCCAACTGCTCACCGATATGAGATTCGATTATATGATGACAAGCCAGGTGCTCTGGGGCTGCTACGACACAGTCCCCTCGCTTTCCATCTATGAAGTTTACCGTCCGCAGGACGTGGATTTCGTTACCCTGATTCCGTACTACTGGAACGGCGTTCAGAGACGCATGATGGAAGATGGTGACTGGGAGGCCGTTAAGGAAGTGGCTGCCGCCAGATTTGACGGGTGAGAGCAGGCACTCACCTGCGTCCGCTGCCGGGGCGAATGCCAAATTTTCTTTAGATGGGGGAGAAGAGCACGGTGAGTCCTTCGGGTACAAACACGGAATGCCTGGACTTTCTAAGGCAACCTGGTCTGCAAAGAATGTGGCCGCTGGTCCGGAAGAAATACGAAAGCTACGGGCGGGTCGCAGGTACGATCCACCTCTCCGGATTGCGAGAGGAAGAACGGGAAGCGCTTGAGGGATTGTTTGCGACGAATATGTTGGGCAGGACCGATTTCAGGTTCCGTCTTGCCGAACTTGAAAAGGTGTTGCAAGAAACGAGGTTTCGTTTGTCCGTTGAGGATTGTCTCCGTCTGCTCTATGGAGAGGAATGGATCACCAAGCGGGAACAGAGAGAAACCGAAAAGAGGGCATGGGAACGGTTTTGCCGCTGGGCTGCCCGTTTTGCAAGGAAAGAAGAGTTGAAGATCTGGATCGAACAGTTAAGGGCAGGATCTGGGGGCGGTTACCGGGTGTTTCTCGAATGTTACAGGGATTACTGTGAGAGAGGGAACAGTCCGGCCTGGGCAACTGCGCTAAGCGCTCTGGAACAGTTGCCGGCATGCAATGAACGGTTGCCTGTTTTTGCGGCACGGACGACGGGCGACCCGCACGGCCTCGACCGTTCGACCCTAGCAGGGAGAATCTTTTATTGGGGCATGACAGCTTTGCAATACCGGTACCGGCAGGGATCGGAACCGGGCATACAAGAACCGGGCATACAAGAACCCGGCAGGACTGCCCCGCAGGAAGACGGTTTCGAAGAAACGCCATCAACGGATGAAGCGGATCCGATTTCTGACAACTCATTGGAGAGTGTTTCCCAAAGTGAGGTCATCAGGGCGCAGTACGCGTTCTCCGGGATTGTTTTGGATGACATAAGCTCGATTGTTTGGGTGGCGGGATGGGGAGAATACGCAAAAGACCCGGTGGCATTGCCGCTGCTGACCGTCGACCGCCTTGACACAGCCAGATTGCCTTCCGTATCAGAGGTTTTTGTGGTGGAGAACCCGTCCATTTTCGGCGTATTGGTGGATTGGGGATCTCTAACAGGATCTCCATTGCCGTTTCCGCTTCTCTGCACAAGCGGTCAACCCTCCTTGGCCGCTCTGAGGTTGCTGGACAAGATTACGGATGAGCAGTCCAGGATTCATTACAGCGGAGATTTTGACGTGAAAGGTTTGACCATGGCGACCGGTCTTTTGCAAAGGTACGGAAACCGGTTTGCTCCCTGGCGATTGGATGCCGAGACTTATCGGGACGCCATTCGGGGTGATCTCCCCTCTTTTTCGGAGGCAGAGATTCAGGCTCTTGAGCGTATGGAGGTACCTTGGGATGATCGGCTTTTGAAAGTTATGCGGGAATCGGGAAGGAAAGTTTTTCAGGAGCAGATTCTGGATTTGCTGTTGGCTGATTGGAAAGCCATGAGATTGGGGTAGGGAAACCTTTTGAACTGGAGGAATAGTAATGGAGCGAACAAAACGTTCCCGGCTTAAGGGGCGGAAAACCGGAGTATTGGATTTGGAATACGAGAATCGAGTCAAATTGGAGAAACTATTCGAGGAAGCGTTGGAACGGATCGACAGGGGACATCTCAAAAAGGCAGTAAAGCTGCTTCAAACGGCCCTGGAAATTTCACCGGAATATGTGCCTGCTTACATTGGACTTGCGATTCTATCATTGCAAAAGGAAGATATGGCCGGGTTCGAGGAGCAGATGCGGCAGGCGTATGAACACGCTACCGATGAAGATGAGAAGGTCATGGTTATGATTACGAAATCGCAAATGCTTCTGGACTATGAGGAGCCGGAAAAAGCTTTGCAAGTATTGGAGGAATGTCAGGAAAAGCATCCTGGCCATTCCCTTCATCTTAATACTTCCTTTGTACAAGTTTATCTGGAACTGGGCAGGGAAGAAGAAGCGTGGGATCTTGTGCAATCTGCCATCCCTTCGCTTGAAGCACAGCATGCTGACCATTTCCCCCAGTTCATGAACTGGATCTTTCTGATGATTGAACTGGAGAAGTGGAACTTATGGGGAAAAATACAGACTCGTGTCAAGCAGTTTCTGAAAACGATCAAAGAGGAGGAAGATCGATCGAGAATTCTGGAAGCTCTGCTGGAACAGCACGGTGAATACTTCGCAGCGGTTCGCTATCGGGAGGCGGAGCTGTTTGCCGATTTGGCCCATTATCTGGATCCCACGAACCCCTTTTTATTTGAAGTCCGCAAAGAAACTCGGGAAATGGTTCTACTGGAAAGAGAACTCGAGCGCATGCAGAATGATGATGATCTGTTTCCATTGGTTCAACTGCAGGCTGTGGAATGGTTTTATGAGGATGTGCTGGATCAGGATGAATTCTCGGAACTGATGGATGCCATTCCCCCTGACGTGCTCGAAGAACTGGAAACGATGAACGAGGAATACGCCGCCGGGATTCTCAGACTGAAAAAGAAATTTCCGCTGCTGTACAAGCATTATCAGGAAAGTTGGGACGAACTGTTTGAGGAAAAGGCAGCCGGTCTGAATCGTGAGGCAAGACGGCGATTGAAATAGAGTTTTGCAACCGTTCGGTTTTTCCTGCCATGGTGTATAATAATGGCATGGAGGTGTTGGAATGAGCATTACAAAGTTTGAACCTGATACGAAATATTCCTATAGAGATTATTTAAGATGGAATGACGATCAACGGTGGGAATTGATCGACGGTATCCCTCACAACATGACTCCAGCCCCTTCCACAAAGCATCAGATTATTTTAAGGGAATTATTGGTTGAATTCGCCGTTTATCTTCGGGGGAAACCCTGCGAAGTGTTCGGAGCCCCCTTTGATGTAAGGCTTTCTGCCAGTGAACAAAATGAAGAAATATTCAATGTCGTGCAACCGGATATATCGGTTGTTTGCGACAAGAAGAAAATAGATGAAAAAGGTTGTAAAGGCGCTCCGGATTTGATTGTTGAGATTTTGTCTCCCTCCACTGCAAAGAAAGACAAAGCCACAAAGAAAAAACTATATGAAACCTATGGTGTCAAAGAATATTGGGTGCTGGACCCCCTGAACGAAAATATTGAGGTCTTTGTTTTAAACGAAGCAAAGTATGGAGAAAGTCAAATATACGGGAAGGATGATCAATTAAAAGTCAGTATATTTGAAGACCTTACGATTGATTTAGACTCGATATTTGGCAAAGAGTAAAAACGACCTTAACCGAAAGGTCGTTTTTTCGTTACTTTTAACGGGTTTATCTGATCCATTCCAAGAGAATACTAGAAACAATTACCTATTGATAGAGGTGACAGCCAGTGCAGATTATTGTGGATCAATACGGATACGGAGTCCGAAAAATCAGTGAGAGATTGGTCATCCGGGACAAAGATCGGAAAATCGTCCAAGAAACCCCGTTTTTTGATATTGACGATGTGATTATTGCATCCCGTGGTGTCTCGATTTCCTCAGATGTAGTCGAATTCTGTGCGGAACATGGAATCCCGATTCATTTTCTGTCTTATAAAGGGGATCCGTTTGCGAAATTGGTATCCCCCAGTCTTCAGGCAACAATTGCCACACGAAGGGCCCAGCTTCAGGCTTACAACGATCATCGGGCGGTGGTCATCAGCAAACATTTTGTCGGCGCCAAAATAAGGGCTCAATTGAACCTGATCAAATATTGGGCCAAAAACAGAAGAGAAAGCGCGAGCGACCTCCACGCGCTTTTTGAAGACACAAGCATGAAACTGGAACGGAATTTGGAGGACCTCAACCGGTTGCACGGAAACGATATCGACGAAGTAAGGGGAACTTTGCTTTCGATTGAAGGGCGGTCCGCATACTTGTATTGGGAAGTAGTGAAGAAACTTCTGAAACCGGGACTGGGCTTTCCTGGACGGGATCACCGGGGAGCGTCCGATCCTGTCAATATGGTGCTCAATTACGGTTACGGCTGTCTCCAAAATGAAATCAGCAAAGCAATTTTGTTGGCGGGTCTTGAGGAATGCGCCGGTTTTCTGCATGTAGACCGATCCGGGCGACCCTCGTTCGTTTTGGATTTCATGGAAGAATTCCGGCAGCCGATTGTGGATCGGACGGTATTGTCCCTTTTTACGAAAGGGTTCTCTCCAAAGATGGAGGAGGAGGGACTGAGCAGGGAAAGCCGGCAGGCCATTGTCCAAGCGATCAAGGAACGGCTGGAAAGCAAAGACCGCTACGAAGGCAAGAGATACCAGTTGAAAACGATCATTCAAAGGCAAGCCTATCACCTTGCCACGTTCTTGCGTGAAGGGCGGGAATACAAGCCGTTTGTGTGGAGTTGGTGAGCCGTGCAGGTGTTGGTGATTTATGACGTGGAAAACGATCGTGTCAGGTTGAAAGTGGCGAATGCATGCAAAGACTACGGTCTGCAACGGGTTCAGTACAGCGCTTTCAAGGGAGAGCTAACGGGTAACCGAATGGAAGAACTGTTTTTTCGGCTGAAAAAAATCCTTGGTGTTGATGTAGGAAATATCCAAATGTATCCGATGTGTGACAAAGATCTGAAACGAGCGAGGGAGATAGAGAATGTCTCAATCATGTGAGGCTTTCGAACAAGGCCATAAGATCGAGCTTAATGTGACAGACTTGAAGCAATACCTGTATTGTCCCCGTATTCCCTATTATTTCTATGTAATGCCGGTGCCAAGGCCCATTACCTACAAAATGCAGCATGGTGTCCAGGAACATGTGGAGTTGGACAGGCTCGAAAAGAGACGGGGTTATCGCTCTTACGGACTGACTGAGGGAAAGAGGCTGTTTCACCTGCAATTGAAGAGTGAAACCCTGGGATTATATGGAAAACCCGACCTGGTTATTACATACGAGAAGAAGGGAGTTACCCAGTATCTGCCGGTAGAATTCAAGCATACGGAAAAAGGTCTTTTTACGAATGCCAAATATCAATTGGCTGCCTACGCGATGCTGTTGGAAGAGCATTTCCAGGTGCCGGTTTGTGAGGGAATCGTTTATCAAATTCCCACAAAGGCTTACAACATCATCAAGATCACCGACCCGATGCGAAAGCACGTAAAGGATTCGTTGTCCGCGATCCGACGAATGATGCTGGAGGAGACGTTCCCTGAGCCAAAGTCCCGTTCCCGTTGTACGGACTGCGAATACAGGAGGTACTGCAATGACATTTACTAATGATGAGTGTATTCGAGTTCTTGCAAAAGCGATCCGGGAACGAAAGCAAGTCCTGTACATCGGAAGTCACCATCTGCTTATTCAACAACGGAAAAGCCAACTCCTCCATGCTGCCGGCGGTTATATTGGAATCCATTGGACAACTCTGAACCAGCTTGCCGATCGAATTATCCAGGCGGGAGGAAAGGCATACGTCCGGATTGATCAGGGAATCCGGCAGGATCTTATGGAAAGTATGTTACTGAAGCTTGAGGCAGAAGGCAAGGTACCCCGCTTGCAAACGGGATTGCATCATGCGGGAATGTACAAATCGGTCGCTTTGTGGATCGAGGATTTGGAGAAAGGACGGGGGGAGGAGTGGGACCTCTTTTTATCAACGGTCAAAGAATCGGTCTTGCAGGAATTACGCAAAGTCTATGAAACCTATCTTGCGTGCGTTCGCCAAAAGGAATTTCCCTATAAGGAAACGGAGCAAGTTTTCCGAATTGCCAGTGAGATTCTTGAGACGTCGAATCACCTGAAGGAAATATTGACTGATGTCATTGTAATAGAAGGTGCCTTTCCGGATACACCTGGGGCCAAACTTTTTCTTGAATGCATTAGGAAGATGGCTCCCGAGTCCATTCTGCTGTCCCCCGTTTCAACAGATCTGTCCACCAAGGCCGACAAGGTTCGATTTCTATTTGGGGCCACCGTGTATGAAGAAGTTCGTTCGGTGGTTGCCGATATTGTGACTCAACTGAATATAGGAGTTTCGAAAAATGAGATCTTGGTTGTATCACCGAATCCTTATTATTCCCAATGGGTCAAACGGGAACTTCGGGCACAAGGGTTGTCTGTACAGGGTGACAGGACAACCCCGCTGCTGCATCTGCCTGTCGCCCAAAGAATTTTGTCATTGTTGCAGTTGAAGAAGAACGATTGGGAGAGAGGCTCCCTTTTAAAATGTGCCCGTCTACACCCAACAATAGCGGGACTCACCGAGGAAGACGCTGCTTGGGGACGTGAACGCATTGAGGAATCAGGAGTCCGGTCGGGATTTCACAATTGGAGCGCTCTTTTTCGGGGACATGCCGCCAGAAGCACCATACGTTTGGAATATTTAAATGGCGAGGCAGAGGCTGAACAAGTTGAGCGACGTCAAATGTATGCGGAAAAGTGGATCCGCTTTTTGTACCGGTTGAACAGTTGGGTTCAATCGATACCTGCATCTGACACCTGGACGAGCTATCTTGATCAGGGCCTCCTCCTGATTGACCTGGATCAAAAGGCGGCATTCCGATTACGGTTCAATGCTCTGCTGATGCTGGAGTATGAAGGGGTACGGAATTGTTTAAGGACCAGGCGTGAAATTGCAACAGCTTTTGCGGCGGAAGGTGAACGGCAGATTTCATTGGAACGATTTGTGAAATGGTTTCGTGAACGGCTTTCCACATTCCAATTGACGGTAGGAAGGGAAGAGGATGGTATTCGGGTGTGTCAACCGGATGAAATCTACGGGGGTGCATTCTCGACTGTTTATGTACTGGGTCTTGTGGAAGATTTGTGGCCTCGTTCGTTTGACCCGCACTGGATCTGGGACTTATGCAAGAGGGAGACGGAGGGTACTGGTCTAATGGTTCCTGGTGCTGATGAACAGGAAGCTGATGATCGCCGGTTCTTTGAATGGGCGGTTGAGAGTGGACAAAAGGATATCGTACTTTCCGGGCCGATCCGGGGAGAGCGCGGTCACACGACAGTCATTTCACGGTATGTTACAGACTGGTTAGGCGAACAGGAGCGCGAGGTAAGCCCGAAGATGCTCTTTACTACCGGAAACGACCGAAAGGGTTACGTCAAAAAGGGAGAGGCACAGGTACAACAGCCCCAATTTTTCCATCCGCAAACTCCTCTGCATGTAACGGGAATCAATCAGTACGCAAAATGTCCCTTTAAGTTTTTCGCACAAAGTGTATTGTCAGTAAGGGAGAAGACGGTTCGGAAAGATGGCTTCTTGCCGGTCGATGTGGGAAGTATTGCCCACGAAGTTCTGCGGAAGTTGATCACGGAACCAGTCTTGACGACAGAAGAACTTATGGACAGGACGGAGGAACTGTTGGATGAGAGATTGCAGCAGTTCGCGGGGAGGTATGGATTCTCCGGGCCGAAATGGGAAGGGCAATGCCGGATTCTGAAGCGGGATTTGCTTGAATTCGTGGCAGCCGAAGCGAACTTATTGCTTCAAACAGAAGGAATCAAACAGATGGCAGAGTGGGGATTCGGCAGTGTGCATGCGGAGAAAATGGATGCGGCATCTACCCCGGCCCCCCTTATTATAAAAAGTGGAGACCGGGAAGTTCGGATCACGGGCATGATCGACCGGGTGGATCAAAGCGAAGAAGGATTTTCTGTTGTAGACTACAAACTTTCATCGAGTCCAACGAGGCGTGATGTCGAAGAGGGACGCGAGTTCCAACTGGCTTTGTACTTGATCGGGTACCTTTCACTGGTTCAGAACGGCAAACGACCGCTCGGAGGGCGGTTTGCCGTTCTGCGGGATCCTGGCAAGGGAGGGAGCATCGAATTTGAGACATGGGATCAATTTCATGAGTTCAGGGAAAGGATCACAGGGCAACTATTTGATCTTGTAAAGCGCATGGAGCAAGGCGATACGGCACCACGCCCACGCGAGTTGTCCGAATGCAGACGTTGTTCTTACCGTGGTGTTTGCAGACGGGACGAATATGCACAGAGAGGTGCATTGTATGAGCAAATTGACTGAATCGCAACAGATGGCGGTTGAAGCAAAAGATGCGCGAATCCTTGTGTCGGCGGGAGCGGGTTCCGGAAAAACCCGGGTTTTGGTGGAAAGAATTTGTCACCTCGTACAGGAACGGGGAGTCTCGGCAAACAGGATCCTCGCTCTTACTTTTACCGACCAGGCAGCCCTGGAAATGAAACAACGGGTCGAACAGAAGCTGGGTCATACGGACGCAACGATTCTTACTTTTCATCGCTTTTGTGGCAGAATTGTCAGGGAAAATCCGCTGCTGGCGGATGTGGATCCCGCTTTTGCGTTAATCGACGAAGCCACGGCACGTCAGTTATTGCGGGATCTGGTGAACCGGCTCATTTATGATTCGGGGTTTAGTAACGTACTGCAGTGGGTGGAAACCTGCGGTCTGGATGAGTCCTCTGAACTACTTCTGACTTTGTATGAACAGTGGCGGGAACGGCCTTGGGATATCGACTTCTTACGCGAAAAAACGGAAACTGCGATTGAGGCATACCGTACGGTTCAATGGGAAGAGGTAAAGACGGTGATCAACCGGTTGAAAAGACTGCATCATTCGGGAACTGTGACAGCTGCTGGAACAGTTTCCCGTATGCGGACGATTTTGTCTGCGTGGGAGCAATTTCCCCAGACTGACTGGCACTCGCCTGCTTCATGCCAAACTTCGGCTTCCCCGGAATCGGAAAGGGTCATCCGAGCAATTTTTTCGGAAGTTTCAAGGAATGTGGCAAAAGAAGCCAAGCCACTCTTTGAGCAATTGGCGGTGTGGAAGAACGAGCGGCTTTGGAAGGAGTTGCTCAAGGATCAAACAGATGCTATCCGGCAGGAGTTTCTGACTCTGTTGGAACTCTTGGATTCCGCTTATCGCCAGTTGAAAGAGGAACACGGGTGGTGTGACTTTGCGGATTTGCAAAGGAAAGCGTACCATGTGCTGAGGCAGTCCCAGGTAACACGAGCCAAATACGGGAAGCTTTACAACCACATTTTAGTCGATGAATTTCAAGACACGAGTCCTATCCAGCAGTCGGTATTGGAATTGTTGGAGGAGGGAGCGCAAGGGGAAACTTCCCTCTTTATGGTAGGGGATATGAGACAGTCGATCTATCGCTTTCGCGGGGCGGACGTCAGAGGATTCGAACGGGTACGCAATCAGCTTGGGGAATCCGATGCGTATATTCAACTGCGCGAAAACTTCCGGTCCTGCGCCTCTTTGGTTGCTTTTGTGTCAGACATGACAAAAACTTTGTTTGGCGATAAGGGGGCGATTGCGGGAATTGAGGTACCGGTGGATGAGGAACCCATCATAGAACTCCTGATCCCTGTTCTTGACGGTGAAGAAGACACACGCCAAGCAGAAGCGGACATGGTTGCCAAACGGATACTGGAAACGGGCCATGCTATGTGGGGACACATTGCGATTCTCTTGCAGACACGGACACATCTTGCGAAATATCTTAAGGCATTGGAAAAGTACGGAATCCCGTATGTTGTATACGAAGACCGTGGCTATTGGGAACGCCAGGAAGTCCAGGATTTGTATCATCTTTTGCGCTTGGTTGAGAATCCGGGAAATGATCTTGCCTTACTGGGATACTTGCGGGGACCGTTGGTCGGCCTGACGGATAACGGGCTGTGGAGGCTTGCGGAAAATGTTGGACTCGGGAAAGGATTTTTAAACTTTGATGCGGGCGCCGAAAGCCAATTGTCTGACGAGGACAAGGCACGGTTGGCAAAGGCTTACGATCTTCTTTTATGGTTACGGACTCGCTATGACGAAATGGGATTGGCCGACTGGATTTACGCGGTGCTCTACGAAGAAGGAATAGCCGAAAGGCTGGGTGGGGCGAGCTTTGACAGGATTGTTCGCATGGCGGAGGAGTCCGAAAAGCGAGGCGAAATTCATCTGTCCGATTTGCTGGCATGGTGGGATCGCGTTATCGAGCAAAACGAAAAGGACGGGGATTCTGGAAGCCATTTTCCCAAAGGGGCGGTTCGGATCATGACCATCCATGCGGCGAAGGGACTCCAGTTTCCCATCGTCTTTGTTCCGGATCTCACACACCGTTTTACGACTGGTATGGGACGGCTCCATCTCAGCGATGCCTGGGGATTGACCGCAAAATATTACGATGAGAATGAGAAATCCTGGCGGCCTTCCCTAAGTTATGCGAAAGCCGTTGAAGAAGAGAAAACAGCCATGACCTCCGAGCAAATGCGGTTATTCTACGTGGCAGTCACTAGGGCTCAGGAACGGTTAATTCTCTCCGGAGCGGCTTCTGCTTTCTCGGAGAAGGAGTCTTTGCAGGAATGCTCCAACTGGTTTGACTGGCTGCCGTTTCTGATTCCGGAGTTGCGGGAAGGCGGATTGCGGCAAGGGATTATTGAGGGGAATGGATGGAAGCTTCGGATTCGGAACGACATTCCTGTGGTTCCAAGAGTGCGATTCCGGGAAGAACATGGAAACGACAATTTAAGGGATGGGCTTGTGCATCGGAAAGACGGGGATGGGCAAATTGGATTACAGACCACGAGATTCACGGCTTCACCTAATTTGATTCATTCATCGGGAAAAGTGAATTTGTCAAGATTGTCTCAATCCTCCCGGCTTTGGAGTGTGACGGACTGGGTAGACCTTCTGTCCGGGGAGAAGGCATCCGACTCTTGTTCTCCTATCAGAATTGGCAGGCGTAATAACAGGCAGGCCACCCTTGAAGGGCATGAGTGGGGACATGTGCTTCATTCTGTCTTGGAGCATTTGAGGCGTGATGATGATATGGAAACGATTCACTCGCGACATTTAAAAGCGGCTCTGGCTTCTATGGGCATTACCGGTTCAAATGTGGCTGAACTTGCTTGGGAGAGACTGGGGCGAGATATCGAGACTTATCTCAACAGTGACATTCATGCCGAGTGTCGGAAAGCTTCAACTGCTTACAGTGAACTTCCGTTTGCTGTTCGATTGTTCGGGGAGGAATTCGGATTGCTCTTGAACGGGGTAATCGACAAAGTATGGCTGCGTTCTGATGGGGGTGCGACTGTGGTAGACTTCAAAACGCACGGATGCCGGAGCCAAAAGGAAGTTCAACAAGTGATTCAGCGGTATACACCGCAAGTTCAGTTGTACGTTCACGTAGTGGAGAAGCTTCTGGGATGGAACGTTGACCGGGCAGGGTTGTATTTGACGTCGAAGGGGACTTTTGTGGAAGTGCCTTCTGATCAGGGGGAAAGGGAAAGATTGTTGGAGCGGATGTATTGGATGGGCAGAAGAAAGTGGAAGTGAATGGGGAAACTCAATAGCTGAAAGAAATGGAGTCCAAATCTAGAAAATTGTGGTATATTGTTTCTTGAGGGTGTGATAAACACTCTCCACTCCCAAACGAAAGGGGGTGGTACGGATGGAGTGGATCTTGCTGATTACGGCTTTGGTGAACCTCGCGACAGCGTTCATCAACTACCGAAAAAGCAAGAGACCCTGAACCGATAGCGCGGTCAGAGTCTCAACTCAATCAGTAGGTGCGAGGGCGAAAGCCCTCCCCTACACTCCATCTTATGTCTATCATACCCTCATTATTCGCCTTTGTCAAAAAGGGGGGAATGTTTTGCAAACCGCGACCCTTATCATAAGTGTTGCAGGACTAATCATTGCTTTGTGGGCTCTTTTTGTGGCAATCCGTAATCGAAGGAACTGAGTGTTGATTAGACCCGTTACAAGGGGACTTTTGGGAGGAAGTAAATTTGTTTGAAGAGTTGAGAGTTGCAAAGTATCGATTTACGTTACAGGTCGGGGAGCGGGGATTGGAGCTGCCGAGTTTTAAAACGGCAGCCTTACGAGGTGGCTTTGGTCAGGTTTTTAAATCCCTGGTATGTACACACCCTGCTGTGGAATGTGAGGTATGCCCCAAACGAAACACATGCGCTTTTCCCTATATTTTTATGACTCGTTCCAGTTCGGAAGCCGAAATCCAACGCAAATTTGAAAGTATTCCGCGCCCATATATTTTACGTGAACATGTGGACGGAAAGACGCGTTACAAGCCAGGTGAAACATTGTCATTTCATCTGTTGTTGATGGGAGAGGCAATCAAGTATTTTCCGTATTTTGTTTATACTTTTGACCGACTGACGGAAAGCGGAATCGGGATCGGAAGAACCCCTGTAAAATTGTTGAATGTGGAAGGCTTGGAGATCCATTCAAATCTTTCGTATGTCCTTTTTGATGGGACAACTAGACGCTTATCGAATAAGTCAGTCACATTTACGGGCGAAACATTAACTGAAAAAATCAAAATGGTCGATTCGGGGCAAGTAACCATTCATTTTGAAACCCCTTTTCGAACCAAGTGGCAAGGACGATTCACCAATAAAGCGGATTTTCATATTGTCTTTCGCTCTTTAATGAGACGATTATCCAGCCTCCTCTACTTTCATCATGGAGTCAGTCTGAATATTGATTTTACTGATCTGGTGAAGAAAGCGGAAGCGGTCGAGATCATCACACAAGATACAAAGTGGGTAGATCTTGATAGATACTCGTCCCGTCAGGATTCGAAAATGAGCTTGGGCGGATATATTGGACAAGCCACTTACAAAGGGGATTTAGAACCATTTGTACCTTTTCTCTTGGCGGGTGAACTAGTCCACGCCTCAAAACAAGCCGTTTTTGGCCTTGGGCAAATCCGATGTGTGTGGTGGTAATTACTTACCTGGTAGAGAACAAATCCAACCTATAATATAAAAAAGCTAAAAAATTTATCTATGCAGCATTTCTTCCGATATCCGGCATACGAATGAATTAGGGATGGGACGGATTAGAGGGAGGTGGCATGTGAATTTGAAGTAAAGAGTTGTCTACTTCAAATTAGGACCTATTGCCTTACTTGTAGTGTTTGGCGCTAATAACAAAAAGGTCCCCCGATCGCCGGAAGACCTGGTTTAGGGTAGTGGTGAAGCACTACCTATAAAGTATTGCACGAAGAACCTTGATTATAAATGAGCAGGTAAACGTGGTATATCCTCCCCTCCCTAAATATTCAATTCAAAGCTTATTTTCATTGAAATGACTCAAATATTGAGGACTGAAAGATAATTTGAAACAGCTGAACTGACCCGTCTTAGGGGACACTTGGAAGGAAAATCCATAGTTGATGCAGAATCTTACATGTGAGGTGTGAGATATGACCATCGAGCGCCATGTGTGGCCAAGATTGTATAAAATTCATCAATTGCTGTTGCAAAAATGTTATCCTTCACGGCAGCAACTGGCTGAAAGGTTGGAAGTCAGTTCCCGGACGATTCAGCGAGACATTGATATGTTACGGGATAGCTTGGGAGCATCGATCGAGTACGACAAAAGTCGAGGGGGCTATTATTACAGCCGGGATACTTTTCCGTTACTTCCTTTCAATCTAAACAGTCAAGAAAAATTGGCTCTTGGAATGGCGTTAGCATTCTCTGGACAGATTGGCGATCCGATAGTCCGCGATGCCATGCTTTCAAGTATGGAAAAAATATCGTGTTTACTACCGGATGAACTTAGCATCGATACCGACGATTGGAATGAAATAATTTCCTCTGCGCAAGAGAGTTTTCAGACGGGAAATCTTCGTGAACAGTTTCTTTCATTGGTAAGCGCTATTGAACAAAGGTGCGTCGTCGAAATTGTTTACGATTCTTTTTCTTCACAAATTACCGACGGGCGTAAGATCAATCCATACCATCTGCGTAAAAGTCGAGGAATCTGGTATGTAATCGCCTACTGTCATAATCGGAACAGCATGCGTATGTTCGCTTTACAACGTGTTCGGTCTCTGCAAGTAACGAATGAAAGATTTATTCGTGATGAATTTGATGTCGAACATTACATGAGGGACAGTCTGTTTGAAGAACGAGGCGATCGGGTGTATGAAATCACGTTGCGTTTTTCTGCCAGACAAGCTCCTTACATTCGAGAACGAATTTGGCATGCAAGCCAAAAAGTTTACGATCAACCAAACGGCGAAATCGTCATGCACTTTCAGGCATCGGGCTTGAATAGCATTAAACGTTGGATTATGCAGTATGGAAGCGAAGTTGAAGTGGTTGGACCTCAAGAATTACGTGAGGAAATAAAGTTTGAGATCAAAAAAATGATGGAGAAGTACGGTGGATAAAGAAATTACTGGTAATTTTTAGAGTGACCGTACACGTCACCTTTGCTGGTTATAATGAGCATGAACAGGAAGGGGGGCAACGTTGTGGAGTGGGTGACGATTACTAACGAGCCGCCAGAACAGGAACTGGGAGCGAATGGTGAAGAAGTTCGTCTCTTTCAAGACTACATAGGAAACAACAAGATATATCCCTTTCACCACCAATATCAAGCATTCCAGCTTTTGCGAAAAGGGGAGGAGTGTGTGCTGGTGGCGGGAACTGCTGCCGGGAAAACTTTGGCGGTTGTCATTCCTCTTCTTTTAAGGATAAAAAATGGTTCTTCGAATAAAGTGCTGTTCCTGTATCCAACACTGGCTTTGTTAGAGGATCAGTTGGAGACGATCCGAAAGGTAGCGTCCCTTGTTGGATATGGTGATCAAATAGGATATATCTATGGAGGTATGAGTCGAAGCGAATTGATTTCACAAATGGTGAAACCGGTTCTTGTTGCCACTCCTGACGCGATTTATTGGTTTCTTGAAAAGAATGTGAAGTACAGTCCTGTTCTTTTCTACGGCTTATGTCACGTGGATGACGTAGTCATTGATGAAGCACATTTGTTGTCGGGATTGATGGGATATAACCTGAAATCATTTTTGGATCGAATTCAAGAGATTCGTTCCCGTTTTCTCCACCGTAGCCCAATACGTAGTCACATACTCACTGCCACGCCTACCAATGTAGTTGACCGTCTCTCAAGAGGCAAACAGATTTTTGGACGGTCAAAAGTCGGAAATGTACAGTTTCGTACAGAGTTTACAGATAAGAAAGATTTGGTCTATTGGAGAGATTTGCTGTCTAGAGAAGCTTCCGAGAATTTTCATCGCATGATTCTTGTACTGAATTCGGCCAAAAGAGCCCATCAGATTTTTTATGATTGTACTGATCAAAACAATTCGACAGTGCTGCAAATGTTTTACAAACAATTTGGTCTGGTTGCGTGCCAAGATGTTATCCACGCCATGATGGCGATTGGGGCAGACGATGCAGGAATCAAAAAATGGCTGGAAGTATATGAGGAGAATAACGTAGTGTTCTTTAAATTGCTCCCAGAGAATTCGGTCGTTCGTTTAACTTCTGCTTTTCTTGCCGAGTTGGGTACCGCCGTAATTAATCGGGCCATTGCTGACCTGCGTGCCGAATCAATAGATTTCTTCAACCAGCACAGTTTCCAAAAACTTCCGTTCAAGCCTGATGGAAAATTGCATAAGCACAACTACGGGTTAAATCAGATCGGGTCATTACACTTTCATTCGTATATCCAAACAATCGAGAATTATGGTGATGTATTACAAAAGGAATGGGAGCAAAGTATTCAAGTTCTGGCAGAAGATCGGGAAGAAGTGGAACAGACGGTTGTCGAATGGACAAATTGGTTGAAGCAGATTTCTGAGTCTCGATGGCTGAAAGCCGTCGCCTCTGAAATAGAAAAATCTTTCATGACTTGTACCATCCCTTTGCAAAGGATTGGAATAAATGTTCAGCAGATGGTACATATTCCTATGCGGACCATATCCGTGGTTAATCTGATAGAAGATTGTAATAAGTTAGCCATCCCATTCGACACTCTATTTGAGCACTTGGTAAGTAAACAAAAGGTTAAAACCCAACATATTCGATTACTCAAGGGAACGAATATTCCAGTCATCCTTTATACGGGAAGTATGACCAAAAACTCCCGTAGAGGGCTGATTCAGGCGTTTCAATCAAAGGAAGTTTCTCAGGCAATCTTGATTTCTACAAGTGCTGTGGAGGCGGGGGTGGATTTCGATGCCGACTTGTTAATAACTGAAGATTGTACAGGCAGTTCTTTTTTGCAGCGTTTTGGCAGAGTGGGCAGACGCGGTGGAGGGCAGGATCGGGTTATCCTTGTAACAAAAAACGGGTCTCTTTACGGAGGATTTCGCCAAACCTTCAATGACGTCCAGACCTGTAGCCGGGAAGAGTTTTCCCAGTATATGAATTGTCTCCTGCCAAAACGTGAACATTTGGAATCTTCCCCCTATCTAGAGATCTTGCAAGCGAACGTTACAAGGCGATTGGGAGAAGTAGGACAGATCATAGCCCCCAAACAAGGCAATTTTGAGCGGCTTTTGTTAGAAAAAAGTGGTTTTCTCTATGGGCTGCGAAGTACTCTTCCACAGATTGAACTTCTTGATACAGGCATTGGTCGCGAGCCTTTTCAAGTTCTTGCCCAAGTTCCCTCGGATCGGTTACGCGCTGCAAGCGGACCCTTTTCTGTTGCAAAAGCGGATGTTTATTTTGATGAATTGATTTATTTACCCTGGAAGTATGACGTTTTTGTCGATCAGGAAAGAACTTTGCGTAATATGTCCATTTTAGTTTATTGGCATAAGGGCACTTTACATGGAATCTATCCAAGACTGTTGCTGCAGAGTGTGCCTCCGTATAAGGGGAATTTTGACTATTCAAAGACAGTTCATTGTTATTTAAACAGGCCTGACATTGTCAACATGATTTTGAAAAAAGAAAATGCTGAACAGATTCGTCCATACTTGGAAGTAGTGAAGTCAAATCCCCGGGTCAACCGGTACATATTGGGAATCGGGGATATCTTTCTTGTTCGCAGGACAGATGAGAGCGTTGTCAATCCAGTGGTCGATGCAGAGGGCACAGATATTATTTTAAGAAATCAGATGTTCCTGCTACAACCAAGAATTGCCGACGATAGTATAGAAGAAAATGCGGTGTATTGGAAACGGTTCGAACAGGAACTATTGGTTCAAAGTTATAGTGATTACGGAGCTAAAAATCGGTCCATCGGTCATATTGCGATTGATCGGCTTGCCGGAGCCTGCGCGGAATTGTACAGAAGGTTGGTGGAAGCTTGATTGCAATTATTGAACGAATGAAAAAAGCGGACGCCAAATCAACTCCAAAAATAAGTTTATTTGATCATTGCTTTGGCGTATTGCAAATTGTCGATCATATGATCCTTCATACCAAGGGGTATCCAGTGGATAAGGCATCTATGGTGCGGCTAGGAGCGTTTTTTCACGACATCGGAAAGCTGAACCCGGATTTTCAGGTTTTGTTACGGGCTGCTCCGGGCATTCAAATGAAACGGGTCAAGCATGAGGCGCAAACATTTGATTTTTATCGGGAAGTTCTGGCTGAGGCCGATCAAGTTGCCGAATGGATTGCTGACGAGCTTGCCTGTAGCATGGTGACCTCGAATGATTTGTCAGACCTGTTTGCGTTTGCAGTTACTCATCACGGATTATTTTATAGTGCTCTTGAAGATGGAACTTGGTATGCGCGGCGTGAGTGGACCCAAATGCATTCGAGAGAGGAACGAAGGATTACTTTGACTGATTTGCTGATTCGTTATTATCCCCTTGGGGGAGCGGTGATTTTTGCGGATATGCTGCATTCCGAACAATTGGCAACCGGACGGGACAATCTTACTGACATTCGTAAAACACAACATCCTGATGATTGGAAGCATTATCTTGTGGCACGTAAGGCACAATTGCTTCAGGTGAAGGAAGAAGACCACAATATTCGGATCCCATTGGATTTGCTTGAACTGTTAATAGCGTGACGGAGGTGATACAATGCGCTCTTTGCAAGCGGAGGTTGAAGAATTTCTGAAAAAGCACGGGAGTGGCGTGGATGCCCAATCCATCGTTAACGATGTTGAAAAAGGGGTGGCTTATAAGAAAATTCCTTGTCAGCAGGGCGATTTGCATCTAATCCGTCTCTATCATCCAGTCATTATGCGGCAAGAGATGTTTCTTGGAAATGTGCTGTTTAACGCTTACCTCGGATTAGCAATGAAACATACATTGGAATCGGAATTGGATATTGACGTTCTTCCCGTGTTTAACGATCTGAGTTCATATTATTTTCTGGTTCACACAGTGACGTCATTGAATGATCTGATCGAAAAAATTAAGAATAGCTGGATCGACGGGCTTGAGGATCTTTATTTTTCCGAACCCTCAGACGGTGAAACTGACGAATACGCGGGCAAAGGTTATTACGGGCGATTCTCCACGATGTTGCAAAACTATTTTAAAAGCAACATTCAACCCTTCCCGTTGATGATCGTCCCGATTGGTTATGCGAGAAAACTAGAGCGACGCATCAGGCAATATCTGTTGGAAATGTTGGAGTCAGGGGATTGGCAAAAGCAAATTGCCAATTTCACAGCAAATTTCAGCTTTTTCTATGGACAGACGAGCGGTGGTACGGGAGATGTGCAAAGCTGCCCCAATTTTCTGCGCCGACTTGTTGCGGAATATCATGTAATTGAACCGAAAGAAATGATCGCAGCTTTCAATCTCCCAGCAGGAACGGATTTTACCGACCCGGAAACCAAAAACCTGATCCAAAGCAAGTTGTTTCAAAAAGGGGACCCTGCTTATTATCCAGATGGTTTAAAGCAGGTATTTAAAAGAGCACTGCAGCACTTTGCCGACTCGATCGAATCAAGTAACCCCGAAGAGGATGCCATATCCGATTGGCTATTTCGCTACCATCGCGAGAAGGGGGTCTTCCTTGATGAGACTCCTGAGAAGTTAATGAATCAGCTTGCAGCAGGTGTGACGATTGCAGGAAGGTCGGTTTCGGATGTTCAATCCGAATCAACAGAAGAAAGTTGTCTGCTTTGCGGATGTTATCCGGCAAAATTGCAAGGGGCCACGATCCTTGCTTCCGATTCGTTTAGCAAGTTTCATAATCACTCGATAAATCGCGGTAACAATGAAAAAAGGATTTGCCTTAACTGTGCACTGTACGCATATTTAAACATCAAGTTCACCGGATCTAAAGGAGCGGGTATGGGCCAGGTTCCCCGACAAGGCAATGTGGTGTTTCATTACGGTTCCTACACGGGTAACGAAATCGAGGAAATGATTAAGACGTTTGAGGAGCAGTCCGGTCGGGTATTTGCCAAACCTAACAAAGACATAAAAATGGAATCCAGTGAACTTTTAGATGACATGGATTGGTTTTTTTCGCAGTCGAAGTTTCAAAATCTAAAATCTATGTTTCGAGGCAATGATGGAGGGGAAGCGTATCTCTTTCCGATAGAGTTCGGAACAAGGCAGCTTTTACTCTTTGTTTTGCCGGGGCTGGATGATGATGTCCAAAAACGGTTTAATCAAAATTGGTATGCTACTCGCCAATTGCTAAGCTGGTTGACGGAGATCGGCGGTAAAGCGGGACCTTACTATTATCTTTCCCTGCCGCATCCTCAGCAAGTGATTCAAAATAAATCGGTGTTGGTAATCAACGGGAAAGAGTTCGATACAGAAACACAATTGCAGCTTCACGATCTTTATTTGCAGGTGGTTCCGGAACTGTCACAGTCACGTTTGAAAGACGGGTTTAAACATCAGATGATGATGGCTGAACGGTTTCAAGCGGACCCTTTAGGCCGGTTGAGCGATGAGTTACGGTTTTGGATGTCGGAGGGGAAATTATCGGCTGATCGAAGGGAACGATTTTTTACCGTCTATGGAAAAATTCAAGAAATTTTAGAAATGGAGGGATTGAGAAATGCCAACTGATTCAGCTGCCCAAATTTCAAATGGCGTGAAAAAGACTGAACAAAGTGCACTTCTTGATGAATTCTCATATGAACTCTTCTACACGTTGGACATGTTGGATCTTTTACCAAAAAAATGGAGTGATAAGCCGCATGCTTATGAAAAATGGGCACGCGAGTTACTTGCCCCGCTGAAACGCAAAAATGCAAACTTTACGGAAGTTTTGAAGGACTGGCAAAGCAGAGTCATTCGATCAGGTTTACATCCATCCTACAAAATAAGTGACACTGTTCGTAAAATGAGATTTGAACAACTTGACCGGTTTAGAATTTGGTGTAGTAATCATCAAGACATAATTCAGAAAAACGCCCATCATTTACTTACAAGTCTGCTTGCAAGGGCTTTTGCTTACGTTTTTCCGGTTCGCACCCTCAGTGACTTCTATACGGAACTCCACAAGGGGGAGGCGGACGCTTTTAGCACGGAAGTAATTGAAGAGCGGTTTTTTTCAGATGTTGAAGAGCGGTACCAAGAGTTGAAAGAACAAGGCAGAATTACTCCACGCCTAAAAGAAATGGCTAGAGATCATCTTCTTAACAAAGTTGGGATTTACAGGGAAAGGGCAATGAAAAAAATGAACGGGGGAGAAGAAGAGTGAGTATCGAACAGATTCGGGAATGGTTGAATCCGGTTGAAAGTGTGCTGAAACTGGAAGAAGGAAAAAAGAAAAATGAGCCTAAAACACTGCCACCGGTGATGAAACGCAATGTAGTGTCAATTGTGGGGATTAAAAGAACGGCGGGGCGATTCCTCCCAGTGTCACATGAGGGGTATTCCAATGAGACTCATATTGATAAAGTGGAGTTACTAGGGCAAGAGCGGGCTGAATTTATAGCCAGGAAACTAAAAGGTATGGAACGGCGCGCACATATGTCGGTATTTAGAGGTTTGATCGAAGGGACACTTGAAGAAGAGTGGAAGAGCGCTTTTGAAAAGTTGTTCGGCCGTGCCTGTACGATTCCATCCGGGTTATGCGTCACCTGTTGGAACTGCTCCCTTTTTGGTGCTTTGGAAGCGGGGAAAGGCGGAACGTTTGCTCGTATCCGGTATTTTGATACGTGGTCTGTAGAGAGTACAGAGCAGTGCGTGGCCAGTCTGCAATCGGAAGAAGGAATGGGGATCGGGAACACGGTGAGCGAGGATCTTCGGGGAGAACGTGATTCAGCTTCTTACCATTTGTATGAGTATGTAAAGGCTGGTACCCATTTTCCGTTTATCACGATTATTGAAAGCCCCACTGCGTTGGACATTGCAGGGTATATCCAAGCGGTACGAATGGCGGATCTTCATGGTTACGGAAAATACAACGCCAACCATGGCAAATTTGAAACGACGTTTCTGGCAGTAGCCCCTGGAATGCCACGTTTTTCGGTACTTACATTGCTTGAAGAGGCAAACGGAGATGGAAGTGCTATCGAAAAGGGATTTAAGAATGGAAAATTCCAATATGATGCTCCGGAAGGGGCAGTTATAAAGGGACATGAATCTATTGTATCGCTCGGGGATGAATTGAAGGGCGAATTCGAACAGTATATTCAAATGATTCGTTAAGGGAGGGAGTGAAGTGTATGCACGAGCTTTGCTCCTTAGGAATTGCGGGCGATATACAATGGTTCGATCTGACTTTGGGTCAGATTACGCAACGTGTCATTTTTTGAGTGAGGAGTCATTGTATGCGGGGCTTACACGCGAGGAGACCCGCAAATTTGGCAGAATTGATGCGAACATGCAGTCCGATTTTTTAACAGGGTATGACGTTTCAGCAAGGCCGATTTGGTTCACTCCCGGGATGTTTGTGGAGTCCATTGAAGAGAGTGATACCCTGCTTAAAACTGACCGAGTGAAATATAATGTCGTGGACGAAATCGTACCGTCTACATCCAAAAGCACGGTGTTTGACAAAAAAGGAAACCGAAATTTTATCGATCGAAACAATATTGCAACCTTCGGCTCAATTGAATCTGTTCTGCCAAATCAGAAGGTCTTTACGATTGGTATCAGCAAGGAAGAACGGTTCTTGTCCTGTTACGCACCGCAAGATGTGTATCTAATGGGAAAAAAGCGTACAATGTTCGAAGTCCTTGGTGTTTCAGATGTCGTACGGCTGCAGGAGGATGAACTTCAAGAAACGATTCCGACTCAGGTTCAGATGGAAGACTTGAATGAATACTTTTCTTACACGATCCATGATGTGAATGCACGTTATTTTCTCGTCCAAGGAAAAGCTTTGAAATGCTGGCGTGTTCATTTTTACTTAGATGGAAAATCCATAACTAGATTTCTTCCGGGTGTTTTTGTCGAGAGAGCTGAAAGATATTTTGGAGGTTCCAGCTAAGTTGAATTAGAGTGGTTTCCCAAAACATTTAATGTGATCGAAAATGCGCCGAACGTGAAAAGAAACGACAAGGGCGCGCAAAACTTGCATCGACGGGCTTGTGTCTGCAATGTGGTGGTAAAATGGACTTTCCTTACATCGATATCCGCGTGTGAAAGGAAAAATCAGTTATTGCTCAAAGTGCCAGAAAAATTTAGTCAAAACCAGGCTTCGAAACGGTTTTACGAGAGGATTGAGCCGTAATATGAGCAAAACCAACAACATGCACATCCGCATCAGTCCGATCCTCAAAGAACGCTTTGAAAAGGCGTTGGAATATGAAAAGTCACTTGGTATTGACGTGGACAAAACGAAAGTTGTCACCGATGCGATCGTCAAGTATTGCGAACGAGTAGAGAAACATAGAGCCGCCGAATAGCGGCTCTATAGAAAGTCACTCTCCCTCCGGATGGTTATTTTAAACGTGGAGTTTTAAGGAAGAAGGTGAAAAAATGGACTTCAAGCGTATTGATGAAAAAAAGGAATTGTTGGATTTAAAAAGACCACTTCCTGAAGCTGTTGTAAAGAATCTAAGGGAACGCCTTTTAGTGGAGTGGACCTATCATTCCAATGCTATTGAAGGGAACACCCTCACCTTGTCGGAAACTAAAGTTGTACTGGAAGGGATTACCGTCGGAGGGAAATCTCTGCGTGAGCATTTTGAAGTCATTAATCATGCGGAGGCTATTGGCTTGGTTGAAGATCTTGTAAGTAAGAATAGTCCGATTACTGAATTTGTAATCAAGCAAATCCATCAACTGGTTTTAAAAAATATCCGCGAGCGGGATGCCGGAAGCTATCGGACGATCAATGTGTTCATACAAGGCAGTTCTCATGTCCCGCCCATGAATTCGTTGGTTCCCGGTTTGATGAGAGACTTGCTGGAATGGTTTGAAGGTGAGGGACAAATGTTGCACCCGATAGAGCGAGCAGCCACTTTCCATCACCGGTTTGTACACATCCACCCATTTGTGGACGGAAACGGGCGTACTGCCCGGCTTCTTATGAATCTGATTTTAATGCAGAAGCAATATCCGCCGGCAATCATTCGTCAAGAAGATCGCGTGACATATTATAGTGCTTTACGTGAAGCGGATGAAACAGGGATGATGGAACCGCTTGTATTACTGGTTTCTGAAGCGGTGGAACGGTTGCTGGACGCTTATCTATGGGCGCTTGGGTTGACCGATAAAACGGGTGAACCATGATGATGAAATCTTGAAGCAGTGATTAAGAAGCATATAGGGAGTGTGGTAAGTTCAAGTAGACAGTATTGCGATTCATGGATGTATCGAAAACATGTCTGTGGCATCATGAATGGCTTGACAAGATCATTGAAGCTCTAATAAAATGAAGAATCGTTCTGCGGATTTACGAAATGACGTTACCGATGATTGGGGAGAAGGTATCTCGTTCAGATGATTAATAGAATTTTTGATCTTTTAGACATGACCCGAGGTTCTAAAAAGTTTAGTATAGGCTTTTCGTAACATAATTTATACTGTAAAAGGGAATGCTACGTATTGAAAGACCCAAAAGCAAATCGTGTAAAAGTTTAGATAACAGTCTTAAAATAGACCCGGTTTTCACCGGGCTGAAGGAGGGGTATTTTTATTTTCGAGGATATCGACCATTTTTCAACAAAAAAACAATACTCGAAAAAAATGCAGAAATTGACGCTGTTAGAGAATACGAAAACCCGCACCGCAATTGGATTTTATGATGTCCACCGCGGTCGGTCTCAACATAGACCCGAATTTCAAGGGGACTGAAAGCACGTTCCAAGGCAGCATTTTGTGTGTTCCCCTCGATGTCTCAACATAGACCCGAATTTCAAGGGGACTGAAAGTGATCCATGAGCATATTCTATTCCGGAAGGAAAAGGTCTCAACATAGACCCGAATTTCAAGGGGACTGAAAGTTGTGAACCAACGCCGAACACGTAGTTACCACTGAAGAGTCTCAACATAGACCCGAATTTCAAGGGGACTGAAAGCTCATGCGCTTCATAACAAGCTCGTCATGCTCTTGAGGTCTCAACATAGACCCGAATTTCAAGGGGACTGAAAGGTGAAAATCCGCTCATCTTTCGTAAAATCGCTCAAGCGTCTCAACATAGACCCGAATTTCAAGGGGACTGAAAGCAGGGAAGGAGGCTTGTCGCAAGTGAACGTAACGAAAGTCTCAACATAGACCCGAATTTCAAGGGGACTGAAAGTCTGGATTCGAGGTGATCCAATCATCATGAACCTTCGGTCTCAACATAGACCCGAATTTCAAGGGGACTGAAAGAGATGAGAAAGTAGATCCATTTGTGATTATCATCGGTGTCTCAACATAGACCCGAATTTCAAGGGGACTGAAAGAAGCGTTACCGGATACCCAAGCGTTACCTTCTTGCGGTCTCAACATAGACCCGAATTTCAAGGGGACTGAAAGGAGGATATCTACCCGCACCTGAGAGAAGGCAGCAAAACGTCTCAACATAGACCCGAATTTCAAGGGGACTGAAAGTGTACGTTATGTACAGTAAGCCACGGCACCCACCCCGTCTCAACATAGACCCGAATTTCAAGGGGACTGAAAGTGTCAATCAAGCGAATATTTCCTGTTTCGGCAAGGGAGTCTCAACATAGACCCGAATTTCAAGGGGACTGAAAGCAGAAAGCCTCGCTCTCTATCATGACAAGCGCATTCTCGTCTCAACATAGACCCGAATTTCAAGGGGACTGAAAGATCGTGAGCATCGTGCCATCGGCTAACGTGACATCTTGTCTCAACATAGACCCGAATTTCAAGGGGACTGAAAGGTGGATGGTGACGCCACATGATCCAGCGCGGCCATCCGGTCTCAACATAGACCCGAATTTCAAGGGGACTGAAAGAAGTGCGCATTTGACGGACGGAATCGCTACTTCACGAGTCTCAACATAGACCCGAATTTCAAGGGGACTGAAAGGCCGAGCGAGTTTGAGACGACGGGATACCGACCGGTGTGTCTCAACATAGACCCGAATTTCAAGGGGACTGAAAGCGTCACTTCGTATGTATAAACGAGGACGCGGTACATGTCTCAACATAGACCCGAATTTCAAGGGGACTGAAAGTCGTAGATATTATCCGCGGTATGTCCGATTACCCACGCGTCTCAACATAGACCCGAATTTCAAGGGGACTGAAAGAGTTAATCCGTTTTTACGACAACTGGATGAGTTGTTTGTCTCAACATAGACCCGAATTTCAAGGGGACTGAAAGCAAGGGGTCATGGCAAGCCTGACAGCACTTCGATCAGGTCTCAACATAGACCCGAATTTCAAGGGGACTGAAAGAAGAGATAGTTTTGCCTGCTAATTAGCAGGAGGCGCGGTCTCAACATAGACCCGAATTTCAAGGGGACTGAAAGACTGTTTTCCGGCGTGGAGTATACATAGGTGTTAGGACGTCTCAACATAGACCCGAATTTCAAGGGGACTGAAAGTATAAACCACAACCGAGACAACAACTCTTTCATAAGTCTCAACATAGACCCGAATTTCAAGGGGACTGAAAGACAGAAACCGAACCTTCGTTACATCTCGCTCATCCCAGTCTCAACATAGACCCGAATTTCAAGGGGACTGAAAGATCAATCGGAAACCGCATAAATATACAGGATCGCTTGAAGTCTCAACATAGACCCGAATTTCAAGGGGACTGAAAGGATAAGTATTGCGGGTATCTTTTGTTTTTACAAACGGTCTCAACATAGACCCGAATTTCAAGGGGACTGAAAGCAACAAGCCCATGGACGAGCCGTTTGAGGTGCCGAACGTCTCAACATAGACCCGAATTTCAAGGGGACTGAAAGCGAATGATAAACGCTTTACAACCTTTTCTCCAATACTGTCTCAACATAGACCCGAATTTCAAGGGGACTGAAAGAAGGAGTAAAAGCATCCATGAAGGATTTTTTAAGCGTCGTCTCAACATAGACCCGAATTTCAAGGGGACTGAAAGCGAGGGATACATCAATGACCGCGTTGCCCTTCGCTTTGTCTCAACATAGACCCGAATTTCAAGGGGACTGAAAGAGTTGCAACAACAACCACAACAACAACCACAACAAGTCTCAACATAGACCCGAATTTCAAGGGGACTGAAAGATTTAATCCTGTGCCCTCCCGTGGGGAGTTTATCGGCTGTCTCAACATAGACCCGAATTTCAAGGGGACTGAAAGAAAAATCAAAAATGCAACTGCACACACAAATACACAAGTCTCAACATAGACCCGAATTTCAAGGGGACTGAAAGTCATAAGACAAACCTTGAATAACACCTAGTACGTCAGTCTCAACATAGACCCGAATTTCAAGGGGACTGAAAGCATCGGAGTTGTCGAGTCGGCAACAAGATGTGAGAGGTCTCAACATAGACCCGAATTTCAAGGGGACTGAAAGAGCCTCCTTTTTGAGCCGATCTATTAGTTTGCTTGCGTCTCAACATAGACCCGAATTTCAAGGGGACTGAAAGGCTAAACCAGTCAGAGCCTTCGCCTGCTGTATCTCCAGTCTCAACATAGACCCGAATTTCAAGGGGACTGAAAGTCATAAGACAAACCTTGAATAACACCTAGTACGTCAGTCTCAACATAGACCCGAATTTCAAGGGGACTGAAAGAGCCTCCTTTTTGAGCCGATCTATTAGTTTGCTTGCGTCTCAACATAGACCCGAATTTCAAGGGGACTGAAAGTAAACAACTATAAAGGGGCTAACGGAAAGAAGTACAGTCTCAACATAGACCCGAATTTCAAGGGGACTGAAAGACATATCGGTGCCTTGCCTAAAATATACTGACTCACCGTCTCAACATAGACCCGAATTTCAAGGGGACTGAAAGGAAAAAATGGCTCGTGATTGGATTGAAGCAGGTGTCGTGTCTCAACATAGACCCGAATTTCAAGGGGACTGAAAGAGACAGCACTGAAATACGTTTTGATCGATTCCCATAGTCTCAACATAGACCCGAATTTCAAGGGGACTGAAAGCAATCTCGGAAATATGCCGGTTGCCTACCCAACTATGTCTCAACATAGACCCGAATTTCAAGGGGACTGAAAGAAGATTGGGAGCCGTTTGCATTCATATACTTCCGCTGTCTCAACATAGACCCGAATTTCAAGGGGACTGAAAGCACGGTTCGGATGAGCGTTTGAACAAAGAGGAACGCCATGTCTCAACATAGACCCGAATTTCAAGGGGACTGAAAGGAGACAAAGGGGCATGTAATCACAAGTGCCATATTCAGTCTCAACATAGACCCGAATTTCAAGGGGACTGAAAGAATACCCTGCAGACCTTGTAAAGTCTCTCTCCACCAGTCTCAACATAGACCCGAATTTCAAGGGGACTGAAAGATCTAACGAAATCGCTCCTACAGAGTCATTTGAAAGTCTCAACATAGACCCGAATTTCAAGGGGACTGAAAGGCCGACGAAAGGTAACGAGCCGTATTTCAAAATGACGTCTCAACATAGACCCGAATTTCAAGGGGACTGAAAGACAATGTTAAAGATGTCTTGCGCGTTAATACTTGTGTCTCAACATAGACCCGAATTTCAAGGGGACTGAAAGAAAGTGCCTAGATTCCATTTTCGAAGCACTGGGCAACGTTGTATTTGTCAACTGAAAATTCCGCCATTCGCTCATTTAATTTTCCCCCACCTGTGAAAACAGGAAC
>NZ_JBHSHC010000136.1:0-1432 GCF_042652925.1 Effusibacillus consociatus | reverse complement strand
TTTAAAAGAGCAACTCCAGCCTGGTTTTATGTGAACCAAATTGGCAGCTGCTCTTACTATACAAGGAGGTCGCGGGCATGAAGGAAAAGGATGAAACAAATCTGAAGGAACATATCGAGCAGTTGGCATTGCACCTGGAACGGGCGCAGTTCGCCGAATATGTTCAACTGCTGAATCGGCCGCGGCGGCTGATCACGCTCAATTTTGTAAGCGGGATTGCAAGAGGAGTTGGAACGGGGCTGGGATTTACGGTCATTTTCGCGCTGCTTTTGATGATCTTGCAGGAATTGGCCGATCAGAACCTTCCGATTATCGGGAAGTTTTTGGCTGATATCGTACGGATTGTGCAGGCCCAACTGCACACACCGACAATACCATAGAATAGTTTTATGGGGAGACGGAAAGAATGCCCATTAACACCCAACTTTCGAAGGGGGGCTCTCGATGAGTCTGACTAGTGAACAGCTTCGGGAACTTCGTATCCGCTTGGAAGAGGAAATGACGGATATACGCAATTCTTTGGATGCCAACGACCGCTATGGAATACCTGACTCAATGGCTGATCAGCTTGGAGAGCTGTCGATGTATGACAATCATCCGGCCGATATCGGAGATGAATTATACGAACGAGGAAAAGATCTTGCTTTGCGTGATGCGGCATCGATTCGATTGATTGAGATCGATGAAGCATTGGAGAGGATGGAAGACGGTACATACGGGACTTGTACCCATTGTGGACAGGCGATTCCGTTTGAGCGTTTGCAGGCGCAACCGGCTGCGGAATTTTGTATAGACTGTCAGGAAGGGGCGGAGGAGCATCAGATTGAGAGCAACCGCCCGGTAGAAGAAAATTTTATGTTTCCCGGTTACGGACGGGCGTTTAATGATGAGAACGACCGTGGCGAGACATTATATGACTCTGAAGACGCGTGGCAGGACGTGGCACGCTATGGAACTTCCGAGAACGCTTCCGATTTTGAGGACGGAACGAATCCCGACCTTCTTTATATAGACAGCGAAGAACGAAGAGGGTATGTAGAGGATTTGGAAGGATATTTAACGGCTGATATTCATGGCAACCCGACCGGATTCACAAGAAATGAGGCCTATCGTCGCAATGCGAGGGATTTTACGGACAATCTGAACTGGATGGGACTCGAATCTGACGATCTGTTGAACGTAAGCGCGGAGAACAACTGGGATCATTTTAATGAGGATCGCAAGGAATAGGTAAAGGCGGCCAGAAATTAGGCCGTCTTTAGTTTTACTTGTAAGAAATTATAAGTTCAGAGGTAACAAGTATAAGTGCAACTAAGGCATTCACCCAAGTCAAAGACTTGGCGAATGCCAAAGTTTTCTTTATTGTGCGCCACGCATGGCGATTAACTAGGTGGTGAAAGTCCACTGTGGGGGTTTGTAGTTACCAACCACT
>NZ_JBHSHC010000135.1:0-1532 GCF_042652925.1 Effusibacillus consociatus | reverse complement strand
TTTAAAAGAGCAACTCCAGCCTGGTTTTATGTGAACCAAATTGGCAGCTGCTCTTACTATACAAGGAGGAGAGATTGTGCATATTAATGGTGCAAAGTGGTGAAAATTCGACTTTCATACACACACTCCCGCATCTCACGATTATGGAAAAGGTCCAGATCAGGAAATATTGAAAGCTCGGACACCAAGAGAGTGGTTTTTGGACCAGATGAAGGCAGAGATCGATTGCGTGGCGGTAACGGATCACAATTCAGGTGCTTGGATAGATAAGCTGAAAGAAGAATTGAACGTAATGGAGTCCGAAGAGTGCGATGGATTCAGACCGCTTACCATATTTCCAGGAGTGGAGATTAGTGTGAGCGGAGGAATCCATCTGTTGGCGATATTTGACCCTTCAGTTACCGGCGAAGACATATCCAATCTTTTGGGAGCGGTTCAATATGAGGGGAATAGGGGAGAGACTGATGGATGTACAAGAAAAAGTTTTACTGAAGTGGTCGAAGAAATTATTCGAAATTATGGTATAGCCATTCCAGCACACGTGGATGACGAGAGCGGTCTTTTCAAGGTGTTCCAAGGAATAACTCTAAAAACCAGTTTGATGTCTAACGGTTTGTTAGCGATACAAATATGTAATCCCCTTGAGGAGAAACCTCAGATATACAAAGACATGAAGTTGAATTTCGCCGAAGTTGCCGGGTCCGACAGTCATCATCCGAATTGTGTCGGTCAATCTTATGCTTGGGTAAAGATGGAAAAACCGGACATTACAGCTTTGCGCCTTGCACTTCACGACGGCGAGGATGGGATTTTGAGGTACGATACATATTCGGGAAATCCGAACGAAGTGGGAACCAGATTTTTCATTCAAAATATTTCTATCACGGACGGAGCGAAAGCGGGAAGAGGAACACCTCTGAAGGTCACGTTTAGTCCGTGGCTTACAACATTAATCGGCGGCAGAGGGTCCGGAAAGTCAAGTGTGGTGGAATATTTACGCTTGGGCTTGGACAACAGGGACAGCCTTCCGGAAAGTCTAAAGAAAGAGTTTGACGATTTTGCCCAAATCACCTCAGGGCGTGGTAAAACGGGAATGCTTACAAAAAATACGGTGATTCGAGTCGAATTAAAAAAGGATGGCAGGGACGTTGCATTGGTTTGGAAAGACAACCAGATCATTGAAGAACAAAAAGACGATTCCGGACGATGGATTACGAAAGAAAAAAGCAACATCGTTCAAAAACGTTTCCCGATTCGAATGTTCAGTCAAAAGCAACTGTTTGAAATGACTAAGGATCCCCATGTTGTGTTGAACCTGATAGATCGGCAGTTCGACAAGTCGACATGGCAAGAAAGACGAGACGAATTGGAAAAACAGTGGTTGGAATCGAGAAGGCTTGAACGGGAATATCATGAAAAATTGTCGGGTTTACCCGACATCAAAGCAGAACTGGACGATGTGCCGGATTAACCCCGCTTATTTGGACATACCTTCATTTTAGAGCTATTTTCATAGAGTTTCGTTTTATATG
>NZ_JBHSHC010000134.1:0-3728 GCF_042652925.1 Effusibacillus consociatus | reverse complement strand
AAGTTCCTGTTTTCACAGGTGGGGGAAAATTAAATGAGCGAATGGCGGAATTTTCAGTTGACAAATACAGACAGTGAGACAGAAAGCCGTCAGCAGCTCGAAGGTTCCATCGATGTAATTACGGAGCGGCTGTCATCGCTGGATCCTGACCAGCTTGAAAAAGAGGCCGCTATTCTAACGAAGCAACGGAATGACTTAATTCGACAGCTCCGTGAAACTCGAAATCGGTTAAAATTAGCCCGAAATGATGAATATCGTCCTGTTGTAGTAGCTGGCGAAGAGGTTAATCCTTCACAGGCGGCTCGATTTGTTAAAGAACATGAAGAAACTGAATCCTGGATACCCGGCCCTGTAACTCTTGGAGAACCGAAGCCATTAAGCCATACAGAATTGGCTGAGTTGTATCGCAGTAATGTGGAACTGACTTTTGAGGAAGAGAAAGAACTTGGATACATCCTGCCTGATCCTGCTGAATTGCTTACTCCCTTGGAGTTTGAGAGTTTGGTAAATGAAAGGGAAAGTCTGTTGCAAGAAGACTTGGAGCATGGGATCGAACTGTGGGAAGAAGCACCTTCCGATCAATCTTCTGAATCCCTTCAACAGTTGCTTTCAAAATTACGTTCTGCCATGGAACCGCTGCAAGATGAAACGGAATGGCGCTTAGTTACGATTCTTGCAGGTCGTGACGGAGAGATGCAGCGCAAGATATGGGATGAACTGATTGATCAGGTGGAAAAGGTCTACCAACTCTCTGTAAACACGCAATCCCAGCTGCTTGAATATGCACCAGAATTACCGACTGACAAATGGAACGATCAGACACTCAAGGTGATTGATGAGATCTTGGCACTTCTTAATAGAGGGAAACGAATTACATCATTTACTCTGCTGTTTCACTCAAAGTGGAAAGAGTTCTTGTCTGCGGCAAAGACCAACGATTCTCAACCGAAAACCATTCAAGAGTTTGAATCCCTGCAGATGTTTGTTCGACTGGAAATGGAACGGAAAAAACTCCTTCAGCGCTGGGATCGGCAAGTCACTGCACGTGGCGGCGAAACAGTAGAAGAACTGGGTAAACACCCGGAACAGGTGTGCCGTTTGCTGGTAAACTACGTAAAAACTTGCTTAGATTGGTATCACGGCACCTGGTCCCCGCTTCAACAGGAAGTAATTCGACAAGGGTTCCAGTGGGATTCTTTGCTAAACGAGATTCCCACCAGACTCTCTCCTTACGCGGAGATCCTTAGGTTGAAGGAAGCTGTTGTGAATAGGGTGCCTGCCCTTTTTGAAGCTCAAAGACATCGCTTATTATGGAGACGAAATGAGGTACAGTTGCAGGATCTAAGGGAAAAAGCAGATATAGTGCTAGAAAAAGCTGCGGAGTCCGAAGTAGTAAATCGCCTGTACGAAGCCATCTATCGATTGGATGGAAAGTTATACCGCGAAACTTATGAAAAATTGCTAGATCTGTATTCCCAATCCTCGATACTAAGGATGCGGCAAAAGTATTTGGTAAGACTGAAAAAAACGGCTCCCATGTGGGCGGCAGCCATTGAAAATCGGCAAGGTATCCATGGCAAAGGCGAAATACCAGGTGACCCGTCTATTGCATGGAAATGGCGGCAGTTTCATGATGAACTTGAACACCGGGCCAATACCTCTATGGAAGAGTTGCAGAACAAGATTGCCCATCTAAGCGATAATTTGCGCAAGATTACTGGGGCACTTGTAGAGAAAAAAGCATGGGCTGCACAAGTTAGACGAACAACACATCCTCAGAGGCAAGCTTTAATGGGGTGGAAGGCTCTGGTCAAAAAAATAGGGAAAGGTACTGGGAAAAGAGTCCCTATTTTTATGGCGGAAGCACGAAAATTAATGCCTGTATGCCAGACCGCCGTCCCGGTTTGGATTATGCCTTTGAACCAAGTAGTGGAGAATTTTGATCCGCGCAAAAACTTCTTTGATGTGATCATTATTGACGAAGCCAGCCAGTCGGATATAATGGCTTTGACTGCCCTTTATATGGGCAAACAAGTGGTGGTTGTCGGAGATGATCAGCAGGTAAGCCCTGACGCAGTAGGACAAAGAGTGGAAGAAATTCAACAAATGATTGATACATTCCTTAAGGGGATTCCAAACAATCAACTTTATGACGGACAGTCTTCTATTTACGACCTGGCCAAAACAAGCTTTGCTGGCATGGTTCAGTTAAGGGAGCATTTCCGATGTGTTCCTGATATTATTCAGTTCAGCAACCATCTTTCCTATGATGGCAAGATTATGCCATTGCGGGATGCCAGTAAAGTACAGAGAAAACCCTTTAGTGTGACATACTGTGTCGAGAACGCTATTGCAAACGACAAGTTGAATCCGACCGAGGCTCTACATGTTGCTTCCCTATTAGTGGCTGCAACCGAACAACCAGAATATAAGGATGCAACATTCGGAGTGATCTCGCTGGTGGGTGATGAACAGGCCATGCACATTGAAACTCTGCTGCGCCAGTATCTGACACCTACAGAGTTCAACCGACGTTTAATCAGATGTGGAAATTCCGCTCAATTCCAAGGGGACGAACGGGATGTTATGTTCTTGAGTATGGTCGATTCGCCCAAGGGAGACGGACCTTTAACCAAGCGGGCGGATGAAAAGTTCAAAAAACGGTTCAACGTGGCAGCCAGTCGGGCACGCGATCAGATGTGGGTGGTTTATTCCCTGGATCCCGATACGGATTTGAAGCAGGATGACCTCCGCAGAAGACTGATCCTTCATGCTAAGGATCCGCAGGCGATCACAAGATCGATTGCCACCCTTGAAAAAGAAACTCAATCTCCATTCGAGAAAATGGTTTTGGAGAGGCTTGTACGTGCCGGTTACCGAGTCAAACCTCAGTGGCAGGTGGGGGCATACAGCATCGATCTGGTTGTGGAAGGCGGCGGCAAACGCCTTGCTGTTGAATGTGACGGTGACAAATGGCACCCCCCTGAGAAGTTGGTGCAGGATATGGGCCGTCAAGCTATACTGGAACGATTGGGATGGAAGTTTGTAAGAATCCGAGGCAGCCAATTTTTCCGCAATCCGGAAAAAGCTATGAAACCTGTCTTTGAGAAGCTGAAGGAATTGAATATTCCGCCGGAAGGTCTTGAGACTTTTGAGGAATATGCCGATCAAAGAGAAGAACTAAGAGAAAGAATTGTTCGCAGGGCTGCTGAACTACGTCAGCTTTGGAAGGATGAGAACTACGATCCTTTGGCAAAGAAAAGTAATTCCATTACGCAATCGATACTTTCCAACTCTACAGGTAAGATTCAAGAACCTGTTGAAGAGGAAGACGATATTTTCGAAGATTTCTTTGAAAAAGAGGAGACTCCATCGGTTGAAGAAGATCTGGAAAGAATCTTGGATTCGATTGATTCCCAAAAACTTGAGGAAATACGTAAGCTTTTTAGTGAACAGATTCAGGAAGAGTTATCAGGTACTCAAACCAAACTCGAATTGGCAACAACGACAGTTTATCAAGAAGACAAACAAAGTTTTCGCTTACTCGATTTCTTCGTGGAAAGAGGGATCGAAGTAATAGACAAACGTGGGGCAGGCGGAGCCTTCTGGGTTGTTGGAGGATGGGAACTTCGAGATACTTTGATGGAACTAAAAGGTCGCGGATTAACCCCGCTTATTTGGACATACCTTCATTTTAGAGCTATTTTCATAGAGTTTCGTTTTATATG
>NZ_JBHSHC010000133.1:0-905 GCF_042652925.1 Effusibacillus consociatus | reverse complement strand
TCTGTATATCTGAAGATTACCAGAACTAATGTTTGGAGGCAACACTATATTTGAACTCAGCCTTTTAAATTCATTGCACTAATTCCTCCTCAATAGACCAAATAACGTTTGATTTAGTTACACATCAATATGTTGTCTTTCTTGTATTTCACATAGAGTCATCAGGACTGGTGGAATATGTCGTTCCATAGCCTCCCAATGATTTGAATTTACTAGTTTCTGTTAAAAAACGACTACAAAAAAACATTCAGGTTCCATATGAATTTTCTTTCAGGTTGTTGATTTTTTCTGATGAATGATAATAGTTAAACCTTTTCATCAAAAAACCGAAGTACAAATCCCCCTTTACCCTTCTTATAAGCAAGTAATATTTTGGGATCATTGGGGTTACATTCAAGCTTTTCCCTTAATTTTCGAATATAATGATAGAGATTACTAAAACTGACTTCGTATTCTCCTATCCAAACCAAATCCAAAAGCTCTTTTGCAGTAATAGGGGTTCCCACCCGTTAACGCAACGCCGCAAGAAGTGGCTGACGTCATCGTCCCCTACTTCCCGCAGGTTGAAAAAGACATTCTGGTCAGTGTCGCGGACCGCTACAAAAAAGCGGACGTCTGGGCAAAAGACCCGATTATCGACCAGGAAGAATGGGAAAACATGCACACCGTGATGTGGCAGGCAGGCGAACTGAAAACACCCGGTCCTTACGACAAGCTTGTGAACACTTCGTTTGCCGAGAAGGCGAAGCAGGTGAAATAACGATCCCTGTTCAACTTAAAAAGCCCGCCTAGTGCGGGCTTAGTCTTTAAATTATTCATTTTGAACGATTCAATCTCGGATTAACCCCGCTTATTTGGACATACCTTCATTTTAGAGCTATTTTCATAGAGTTTCGTTTTATATG
>NZ_JBHSHC010000132.1:0-78864 GCF_042652925.1 Effusibacillus consociatus | reverse complement strand
AATTCCGCTTGGTGAGATTTTGTTCAGAATTTTAATTCAGTACGTAGTTTTTAAACAGACTCTAATAGAACATCTATTATTGCATCCTTTTTATGTGGAAATCAGAATGAGAAAGCAGTATTGAAGGGGAATTTTTCGGGAGTAATACTATAAACTCTATATTTTTTCTTCAACTAACGGGGATGGATAGTTCCGTAATTCCAACTACAAGGCTGCTTAAAAGTAGCCTTGTTACGGCAGTGATGTGAAATTATGAGTGTGTTTAAAAATCAAAATAATAGTCTTTGTAGGTATGTTAGATTTCATAATTAAGATGAAGGTTCTTTCCATGGAGAGGGGGATTTAATGTGATACCAACATTTGAAACAGATAGAATAATCCTTCGTCCTTTTGATTTGCAGGACGCACAAAGAGTAGAAATTTTAGCTGGTGATAAAGATATAGCTGAAACAACGTTACACATACGTCATCCTTACCCGAAAGGTGGAGCTGCACAATGGATTGCAACGCATAGACATTCTGCCACAAATGGTGATGGTTATGTTTTTGCAATAGTGAACAAAAATCAAAATGAGTTGATGGGCTGTATTAGCTTAAATATTGATAAATCCAATGATAAAGGTGAATTGGGCTATTGGATAGGCAAGCCATATTGGGGAAATGGATATACAACAGAAGCGGCTAAAATTATTATTCGATTTGGTTTTGAAGATTTAAGGCTAAATCGAATATGGGCATCAGCAATGACAAGAAATCCAGCATCAATTAAAGTAATGGAAAAGATAGGATTGAAATATGAAGGTACTTCCCCCCAAGCGATTCTTAAATGGGGAAATTTTGAAGATGTCTCGTTTTATGGGCTTTTAAAATCAGATTTTTTGTTACGCTAACAGAGCCTTATTTTTGAACAGGAAGTTAAGATCATGTAAATATAGACATATAACCATATAGTTATGTTATAATGTTTCTTGTTTAGGAGGGGAATGGTAACCGCATGGAACTTGAAAAATTGGCTGACTGTTTGAAAGCACTCGGAGACCCCACCAGGTTGAAAATAGTAGCCTTGCTGAATGTGCGGGAGTGCTGCGTTTGCGAACTGGTCCCGATTTTTAACATTTCCCAGCCGGCAATCTCCAGACACTTAAGTCGATTGAAAAGCGCCGAACTGGTACGGGAAGCCCGGAGGGGGCAATGGGTTTTTTACTCTTTGAATCGGGAACGGCTGGAATCCGTTGGACTTGCGCTGACGCAATTGCCCGATTTTTCGGAAGAGCTTCGAAAATTGGCTGAAAAAGGTTTACTTGTTAACTGTGAATAAGGAGTAGGGAAATGCGAAGAAAATTGACAGCTGAATTCATTGGAACCTATTTTCTTGTGTTCGCCGGAACGGGAGCAGTCGTAATCAATGATTTAACCAAAAGCATTACGCATGTCGGTATTGCCTTGACTTTCGGTCTTGTGGTGATGGCTTTGATTTACGCTTTCGGTCACGTTTCGGGTGCCCATTTTAACCCTGCGGTAACGCTCGGATTTTTGGCACGGGGAGATATTGGTTCGCAGGATGCCGTTTTTTATATCACCACCCAGGTGCTGGGAGGCCTTGCAGCAAGTGCGTCGCTGTTGTTGATGTTTGGCAACGTGGCTCAATTGGGGGCTACCTTGCCGAGGTACTCGTGGCAGCAATCATTCGTTTTGGAATTTATACTTACTTTTGTTCTGATGATGGTCATCCTTGGCTCCGCTGTTCACACAAAAGCCAACAAACCTTTTGCCGGTGCAGCAATCGGAGCGACCGTGGGGCTTGAAGCGATGTTTGGGGGACCCATTAGCGGGGCTTCGATGAACCCCGCTCGCTCAATAGGGCCTGCAATTGTGTCCGGTACGCTGGAACACCTTTGGATTTACGTTGTCGCAACGATCTTAGGTGCAGTCGCTGCGGCAGTGGTTTATAAATTCATACATGAGTAGGGCATCGCCCGGGAAAGGAGATTGCTAGAATGCAAACTTTTCGAATGCACGTTGCGGTGAACGTGACGAACCTGGAAGCAAACCTCAAGTTTTACCGTGCTTTCTTTGGTGCGGAACCGACCAAAGTGAAGGGCAATTACGCAAAGTTCGAACTGAACAACCCGCCCCTTCATTTTTCGATGAATGTGCGAGCTTACGAGAAGAATGGAGTCCTGAATCATATGGGGTTCCAAGTGGAGAACACAGAAGCGGTGTTGGCTGTGAAGGAACGATTGCAACAAGCCGGTCTGATGCCGTTGGACGAAATGGGAACTACCTGCTGTTATGCTGTGCAGGACAAAATTTGGGTGCACGACCCCGAGGGGAACGCTTGGGAGATTTTCTATACGAAAGAAGATTCCGAGTTCGAATCCGCAGGAGATCCGGCGGTACAAGGGGTGTGCTGTGCTCCCTCGCCTTCTCCGGAATTGATTGGCCTTGAAGAACTCAAATAAAAGTTATTGGAGGAAGACACCATGACGGATAAGAAAAAAACCATCTATTTTCTCTGCACAGGCAACTCATGCCGCAGTCAGATGGCAGAAGGATTCGGGAAGAAATACTTGGGCGACCAATATGAAGTGTACAGCGCGGGAATCGAAGCGCACGGCCTAAATCCGAAAGCTGTAAAAGCGATGGCTGAAAAAGAGATTGATATTAGCAATCAGACATCCGATATCATTGATCCGGAGATTCTGAATCAAGCCGATTATGTGATCACTCTTTGTGGCGACGCCAATGACAAATGTCCTGTTACCCCTCCGCATGTAACCCGTTTTCACTGGGGATTTGACGATCCCGCCAAGGCGACTGGCACTGAAGAAGAAAAATGGGCAGTGTTTCAGCGCGTACGGGACGAAATCGAAGATCGAATCAAGCGGTTTGCTGCGGAAGGAAAGTAATTTAAGGAAAGAAATTTTATGAAGTGTCAAGACAGCCCCTTGCTTAGCGAAGGGGTCTTTATGTTGTTCGGAAGTAGCACCGTAAAATCGCCTCTGATATAATGGGAGAAGTGGTTTCAAACACCTTTCGTTTCATTCAAAGGAGATTTAAGTGAAATGGGCAAAGTACATTCATTCGATCACCCGTTGATTCAACATAAGCTGACCTATATACGGGACGAGAATACCGGCACGAAAGAGTTCCGTGAACTGGTGGAAGAAGTCGCTATGTTAATGGCTTATGAGATTACGAGGGATTTGCCGCTTGCAGAAACGACTGTGAAAACGCCGGTTTCTGAAGCAAAAACGAAAGTAATTGCCGGGAAAAAGCTGGGACTGGTCCCGATCCTCCGGGCAGGGCTCGGGATGGTAGACGGTATCTTGAGATTGATTCCGGCTGCAAAGGTGGGTCACGTCGGATTGTATCGGGACCCCGATACGCTGCAGCCTGTCGAATACTACTGCAAACTTCCGACCGACGTACAGGAACGGGATCTGATTGTGATTGACCCGATGCTTGCGACAGGCGGTTCCGCGGTGGCAGCCGTCACTTTCTTGAAACGGCAGGGTGCCAAAAACATCAAGTTAATGTGTTTGATTGCGGCTCCGGAAGGCATTCACGCGGTACAGCAAGCACATCCTGACGTGGATATTTTTGTAGCGGCTATTGACGAAAAGCTAAATGATCATGGATACATAGTTCCGGGCCTGGGAGACGCGGGAGACCGCCTCTTCGGCACTAAGTAGATAAGGGAGAGTGCGAATGGAACCGATTCGGGTACTTACTGTGTTCGGGACACGTCCGGAAGCCATCAAGATGGCTCCGCTCGTCAAAGCTTTGGAACAGGCAGGACCTGCCATTGACTCAAAAGTTTGTGTAACTGCACAGCATCGCCAGATGCTTGACCAGGTTCTTGAGATTTTTCATATCCGGCCCGATTACGACCTTGATATCATGGAATCCCGGCAAACCTTGACGGGAATCAGCATCAAGGCGCTTAAAGGTCTTGAGGAAGTGATTTCAAAAGTTCAACCTACTGTCGTCCTCGTTCACGGGGATACCACAACGACTTTCGTGGCGGGACTGGCCGCTTTTTATCAACAGGTTGCAATTGGACATGTGGAGGCGGGTCTCCGTACTTACGACAAATACTCTCCTTTCCCGGAAGAGATGAATCGTCAGCTCACGGGGGTTCTGGCCGATTTGCATTTTGCTCCAACCCGCGAATCCGCAAGAAATTTGCTGCAGGAACGCAAGAACCCGGATGCGATATTTGTCACGGGCAATACCGCAATTGACGCAATGAAGACCACGGTGCGGCCGGATTATACCCATCCAATCCTCGATTCGATCGGCAGAGAGCAGCGGCTCGTGTTCATGACTGCACACCGCAGGGAGAACATCGGCGAGAAAATGGAGAACATTTTCCACGCTGTACGTCGCATTGTTGAGGACAACGACGATGTCGTGCTCGTATATCCTGTTCATCTGAATCCGGCTGTTCAAGAACCGGCGCGAGCGATTCTCGGCGGGCATCCGCGAGTCCATCTGATTGATCCGCTCGACGTTGTGGACACGCATAATTTCATGTCACGCGCCTATCTCATTTTGACCGATTCAGGCGGTATTCAGGAAGAAGCTCCATCGCTTGGGGTGCCAGTGCTGGTTTTGCGTGATACAACTGAGCGGCCGGAAGGCATCGCGGCAGGCACGTTAAAATTGGCCGGTACGGACGAACAGACCGTGTATGAACTTGCGTATGAACTGCTGAACGACCCGCAGGCGCATCGTGCCATGTCGATCGCAGCCAATCCGTATGGGGACGGAAGAGCTTCCGAGCGGATCGTACGGGCCATCCTTCATTATTACGGACGCGGAGAACGCCCCGATGAATTCGAAGTGTAACATCTCTATGGGAATTTTGTAAATTTTTCGTTAAGCATGAAGGAAATATCTAGCGAATAAAAGAAGTAGAGTATGTTAGAAATTTATAAATTCACTAGGGGTGGAGATTCTACATGATGAGGGAAGCAGTTATTGTCAGCGCAGTTCGTACAGCAATCGGCAGTTTTCAAGGATCTTTGGCGGGGATTCCGGCTCCCGAAATGGGAGGCATCGTGCTGAAAGAAGCACTCGCCCGGGCCGGTGTGAGTCACGAACTGGTTGACGAAGTAATCATGGGGAACGTGCTGCAGGCCGGACTTGGTCAGAACCCGGCGAGACAGGCTTGGGTAAAGACCGGTTATCACGAATCGGTTCCGGCAATGACAATCAACAAAGTTTGCGGTTCCGGTTTGAAAGCCGTGATGCTGGCGGCCCAATCGATTAAGGCTGGGGATGCCGATGTCATATTGGCTGGCGGTATGGAGAACATGAGCCGGGCACCTTATCTTTTGGAAGGAGCACGCACCGGCTTCCGCATGGGGGATGCGAAAGCAGTTGATTCGATGGTTCGCGACGGCCTTTGGTGCGCTTTCTTCGATTATCATATGGGAATTACTGCAGAGAACATTGCGGAAAAGTACGGCTTGACCCGTGACGAGCAGGACGAGTTCGCCGCCTGGAGTCAGCAAAAAGCGGAAGAAGCAGTTAAGACAAATCGCTTTAGGGAAGAGATTGTCCCGGTGGAGATCCCTTCGAGAAAAGGAGACCCCGTAATTTTTGATAAAGACGAGTATCCGCGGGCTGGTACCACACAAGAGGCGCTTGCAAAGCTGCGCCCCGCATTTAAAAAGGATGGCACTGTCACAGCGGGCAACGCTTCCGGAATCAACGACGGAGCTGCCGCCTTGCTTGTGATGTCAGCGGATAAAGCATCCGAACTGGGTTTGAAGCCTCTCGCTCGTATTACCGCTTATGCTTCTGCCGGTCTGGATCCTTCGGTTATGGGATTGGGTCCGATCTTTGCAACACGCAAAGTGCTGGAAAAAACAGGTTTGAGCATGCAGGATATCGATCTGATTGAAGCGAATGAAGCGTTTGCCGCCCAATCCCTCGCGGTTGGAAAAGACTTGGAGATTCCTCGCGAGAAGCTTAATGTGAACGGCGGAGCCATTGCTCTCGGCCACCCGATCGGTGCGAGTGGTGCACGTGTCCTGGTTTCCTTGCTGCATGAATTGGAAAAACGAAACGGGAAACGCGGACTGGCAACTCTCTGTATCGGGGGAGGACAAGGAGTTGCGATGGTGGTCGAAAGAGACTAAAAATCGGTAAAAAATGAAATAATCATTATATCCGGGCGGGAACGGGGACTGCTGCACGCGGTCGCTAACCCGCCCTTAAAAGTGGTGACCGCTTGGCTAACTTTGACATATTTGTGAAAGTTCCGTGAAGCCTGTAAAGATGCGGGGGAAGTCCGGATGTACCTCGTTGACAATTAATTGATCTGTATTGTACGATGGTCTAGGTCGATTTCGCCATGAGGTACATCCGTTTTACATAGTGAAACACCAGGAGCCGTTGCGTGTATGGAAGAAGCGAAAAAAATTGTTCGACGAACGGTAAAGTACACACTTTACATCACCTTGGTGTGGGCGGTATTATGGGCTGTTGTACCTGCGTGGAGGTCGATTTTTTCAGGTCTGACAATCGGAACAGCGGTAAGCGTTTACTTTGCGGTCAGTGTTGCAAGGCAGGCCGAAATGGCAATGGATATAGCGATGCGGGGCGGGAGGAAGAAACCGGTTATTCCGTTCTTTTCGCGTGTTGCTGTGATTGCGCTCGCTGTGATGATTGTGCATAAACTCGCCTATCCGAATGTCTACGCGATGATTGGTGCATTATTTACTTATCAAATTGTCATCTTCGTGGACATGTGCGTGCATAGGGGACAAGACAAGGATTCCAAGCCGGAAGGGGTGAAATGATGGAACACTTATTTCCGACGATTGAACTTTTCGGTATACCGGGATTAACGCTAAATCTGACGGTTGCCCTGATGTCGTTGATTGCTTCCGCGGTAGTTGCTCTGATTGCAATTGCGGCCGTACGTCGGCTCGATATGCGCCGGCCAAGCGGGATGCAGAATTTCCTTGAAGCAATCACGGACTTTGTTCGCGGGCTTGCGAACGATACGGTCGGGGCAAAACATGCGGACACTTGGGTGCCGCTTGGATTGACGCTGTTTATTTGGATGTTTGTTTCCAACCAAATGGGTCTGATTACAAACATCACAGCCCATGCATCCGGCGAGGGTAGCTATACTTATTGGATGTCTCCGACAGCTAACTTCACCGTTGCGATGACAATGGGGGTATCGATGGTTTTGTTAAGCCACATTGTGGGGCTCAGGAAACCGGGGCAGTATTTTAAACACTGGGTAACTCCGAATGTTGCGATGTTGCCTCTGCACCTGGTGGAAGAACTTCCGAAATTCCTGACACTCGGTCTTCGTCTATTCGGTAACATTTTTGCGGGTGAAGTCTTGCTTGCAATCCTGGTTGGAATGCCTGTGCAGTTGGGGTGGGTGGCAGGCAGTATTGCAGGTGGTATCCCGATGTTGGTCTGGTTGGGTTACTCGATGTTTGTCGGTACCGTTCAGGCGTTTGTGTTTACCGTTTTAACACTGGTGTATGTGGGGCAAAAAATACCGCATGATGAGCACCATTAATTTCTGATGTCGAATTCTTGTCGAATTATGACAACCAAAATCAGGGAGGTTATTTTAAATGGACATTGCAATTGCAGTAGGTTTGATTATGGGTCTTGCGGCAGTTGGTGCCGGTATTGGTAACGGTTTGGTAATGAGTCGTTATATCGAAGGGATTGCTCGCCAACCGGAAGCTCGTGGTCTTCTGTTTACCCAAGCGTTGATCGGTCTCGGTCTCGTAGAGGCACTTCCGGTTATCGCTTTGGCGATCGGTTTGATCCTCTTTGGTCGGATCGGTTAATGGCGAGACTCTTCGGAGCTCGTTGGGCGGGACAAGATGAACTTGTGCTCGCCATTCTTTTGTCCTTTGTCCTGTGAGAAAGGAGTGAAAATAGGTGGCAATTGAATTAGGCACAATGTTATTTCAATTGGTTGTTTTCCTGATTCTGTTTCTTTTCCTTCGGAAGTATGCGTTTGGTCCGTTAATGAAGACGATGAAAGATCGTCAGCAATATATTGAGAACCAAATCGCTACGGCGGAGCAAAACCGTCAAGAAGCCGAGAAGTTGGCGAAACAGCATCAAGAAGCTATTCAAGCGGCTAAAAAAGAAGCGGCTGAGTTGCTGGAAAACGCTCGGCGTACGGGGGATAAGCAAGCGGCTGAAATCCTCGCTGCTGCTGAAGCGGAAGCGAAGCGCATTAAAGATGAAGCAGTTGCTGACATCAACCGTGAGAAAGAACTTGCGATTGCAGAACTGCGTGAGCAAGTGGGCGCTTTGTCTGTTCTTCTCGCTGGTAAGATTATTGCAAAAGAAGTCGACGCGGCGAAGCATAAAGCCCTGTTTGATGAAGCGGTTAAGGAGATGGGGGAACGCGTATGCTAGGTGGAGTTGTAGCCAAGCGCTATGCGGATGCTCTATTCTCCATTGCGAAAAATCAGAATCTGATCGATGGCGTAGAGGCGGACTTGTCTACGATACTAGCCGTGTTAAATGAACATCCTCAACTTCGTCGGATTCTGCATCATCCGGCTATCTCGACAGATGTGAAAAAACAGCAGGTCATTGAGTTGTTCGGTAAAGTGGTTTCCGCCACAATGTTGAATTTCTTGCAGCTGCTGCTGGATCGTCGTCGTGAGAATCAATTGGCGGGTATCTATGAAGAATACACCCGTTTGGCTAATGAACATAGAGGTCAAGTGAAAGCTCATGTTGAAACTGCAGTTCCGATGTCTGATGCCGAACTACAGGATCTGGGAGAAAAACTTGGCGGCGCATGCGGCAAGAAACTGGACATCACTGCATCCGTCAATCCGCAATTGATTGCGGGCGCCCGTCTTAAAATCGGGGATCGTGTGATTGATGCAAGTGTGCAAGGTCAACTGGATCGTTTTAGTCGGAATCTCAAGCGGAACCAAGTACGGTAGATAGGGGTGAAAAAATGAGCATTCGTCCTGAAGAAATCAGTGCGTTAATAAAGCAACAGATTGAGAATTATCAATCTGATATCCAAGTATATGACGTGGGTACAGTAATCCAGGTTGGTGACGGGATTGCGCGTATTCACGGGCTTGAAAAAGTAATGGCCGGCGAGCTGCTCGAATTCCCGAACGGCGAAATCGGGATGGCGTTCAACCTTGAGGAAGACAACGTAGGTTGCGTTATCCTGGGTACTGTTGTAGGGATTAAAGAAGGCGATACTGTAAAGCGGACCGGTAATATCGCGCAAGTTCCTGTCGGGGAAGCGCTGATCGGCCGTGTGGTTAACCCGCTCGGTCAACCGGTTGACGGTCGTGGCCCGATCGAGACGAAAGAATTCCGTGCCATCGAATCACCGGCTCCTGGCGTAATCGATCGGAAATCCGTTCATGAGCCGATGCAGACCGGTATTAAAGCAATTGATTCGATGATTCCGATTGGCCGCGGTCAGCGGGAATTGATCATCGGGGACCGTCAGACCGGTAAGACAGCGGTTGCGATCGATACGATCATCAACCAAAAGGGTCAAGGCGTGGTTTGTATCTACGTTGCGATCGGTCAAAAGCAATCGACTGTTGCGCAAGTGGTTGAAACTCTGCGTAAACATGGTGCTATGGATTACACCATTGTAGTAACCGCGTCGGCATCTGACCCGGCACCGCTCTTGTTCCTCGCACCGTATGCAGGTTGTGCGATGGGTGAGTACTTCATGTATAAGGGCGGACATGTTCTCTGCATCTACGACGACTTGTCCAAACAAGCGGCAGCATACCGCGAATTGTCGCTGCTCATGCGTCGTCCTCCCGGTCGTGAAGCGTTCCCGGGAGACGTATTCTACCTGCACTCCCGTTTGCTTGAGCGTGCGGCAAAGCTTTCCGACAAGCTCGGCGGCGGTTCTCTGACTGCACTTCCGTTTATCGAGACGCAAGCGGGTGACGTATCTGCGTATATTCCGACAAACGTGATCTCGATTACTGACGGTCAGATTTTCCTTGAGTCCGATCTGTTCTATTCCGGTGTTCGTCCGGCTGTTAACGTCGGTTTGTCCGTTTCCCGGGTAGGGGGATCTGCTCAGATTAAAGCGATGAAAAAGGTTGCCGGTACTCTCCGGCTTGAACTTGCTCAATATCGTGAATTGCAAGCGTTCGCACAGTTCGGTTCAGACCTTGACAAGGCTACGCAAGCTCGTTTGAACCGTGGTGCTCGTCTGGTTGAGATCCTCAAGCAGGGTCAATATCAACCGATGCCGGTCGAAAAGCAAGTGATTGCGATCTGGGCTGGTACCAACGGCGCATTGGACGATATTGCGGTTGAAAGCGTACGTCGTTTTGAAAGAGAGTTCCTGGCGTTTGTTGATACAAACTACCCGCAAATTACGAAGGCAATCGTGGAAACGAAAGATCTTTCCAACGAAACCATCGACCTTCTGAAGCAGGCAGTTGAAAAATTCAAAGCGACGTTTGTCGGTTAATCCGACCACGACGCCCACCAAAGTGACGATACGGTGAAGCAATAACGAGAACCGCGGCAAGGCCGCGCAAGGTCTCGCTAAAGGCTAAAGCCAAGTCTCGCCATGTGTGGTGGGGTTCCGAATGAAAATCCACTTACAAAGGTGGTGAAACGAGATGGCTAGTACACGTGATATACGACGTCGTATAAACAGTATAAAGAACACCCAGAAAATCACTAAGGCGATGAAGATGGTCGAGGCTGCCAAGCTTCGCCGTGCACAAGAGCGCGTGACGCTTGCACGCCCTTATGCGGCCAAATTGGAAGAAGTGATCGCAAGCATCGCCAAAGCGGGCGGGGCCCGTCACCCGATGATGGTAAAACGCCCGGTGAAAAAAGTCGGGTATGTGGTAATCGCGGCCGACCGCGGACTTGCAGGTTCTTTTAACGCCCAAGTCGTGCGTCATGCGATCAATGAGTTTAAAGACAAATCCAAAGATGAATACGTGATCTTTGCGATTGGCCGCAAGAGCCGTGATTTCTTTGTGAAACGGGGATATCCTGTTGCTGGGGAAATTACGGGTTTGCCGGATTCTCCGACTTTTGCGGATATCAAACGGGTGACCGAATCGGTTGTGAAAATGTACGAGGATGGCACCTATGACGAAGTGCACTTGATCTTTAACAAGTTTAATTCACCCATTTCGCAGGTTCCTGTAACCAAACAGATTCTTCCGCTGGAAGATGTGGGCGGCGAAACAGCGAAAAAGGTGAATGCGAACTATCTGTACGAGCCTTCTGAAGAAGGAGTACTCGATGTGCTCCTCCCGAAATATGCGGAAACACTCATTTACTCTGCGTTACTTGAATCCAAAGCTTCTGAACACGGTGCACGGATGACCGCTATGGGTAACGCAACCGACAATGCTACGGAAATGATTGCTACGTACACACTTGCATTGAACCGTGCGCGTCAAGCGGCAATTACGACTCAGATTACGGAAATTGTCGGCGGTGCAGAAGCTTTAAAGTAAGCGGATGATAGGAGGGACAATGATGAATACTGGACGTGTTGTACAGGTAATGGGTCCGGTCGTAGACGTTCGTTTCCCGGAAGGCAAGCTTCCTGAATTGAACAACGCCTTGACTATTACCCATAAAGCACAAAATGAAAACGAAGTCGACATCAACTTGACAGTTGAAGTAGCTGTTCACTTGGGTGACAATGTCGTTCGTGCAATTGCAATGTCTACCACGGATGGTCTTGTTCGTGGAATGGAAGTTGTTGACACCGGTGCTCCGATTTCAGTTCCGGTTGGTACGGCAACACTCGGCCGTATTTTCAACGTTTTGGGTGAAACGATCGATGAAGCGGGTCCGGCTAATGCGCAAGAAAAGCACCCGATTCATCGTCCGGCACCTGAATATACAGATCTTTCCACAAAAGTTGAGATTCTGGAAACCGGTATTAAAGTAATTGACCTTCTCGCGCCTTACATCAAGGGTGGTAAGATCGGTTTGTTCGGTGGTGCGGGTGTAGGCAAGACTGTTACCATGCAGGAATTGATTCACAATATCGCGAAGCAGCACGGCGGTTTCTCTGTATTTGCCGGTGTGGGCGAGCGTACCCGTGAAGGGAACGACTTGTACCATGAAATGAAAGACTCCGGCGTTATCGACAAGACCGCGATGGTCTTCGGTCAGATGAACGAGCCGCCTGGTGCACGTGCCCGTGTTGCATTGACCGGTTTGACAATGGCTGAGTACTTCCGAGACAGTGAAGGAAAAGACATTCTGTTGTTTATCGATAACATCTTCCGCTTTACCCAGGCCGGTTCTGAAGTGTCAGCTCTGCTCGGACGGATGCCGTCTGCGGTGGGTTACCAGCCGACACTCGCAACCGAAATGGGTCAGCTTCAAGAGCGGATTACTTCAACCAAAAAAGGTTCGATCACCTCGATTCAAGCGATCTACGTTCCGGCGGACGACTATACGGACCCGGCTCCGGCAACAGCGTTTGCTCACTTGGATGCGACCACGAACCTTGAGCGTAAAATTGCCGAGCTCGGGATCTTCCCTGCGGTTGACCCGCTCGCATCTACTTCCCGTGCACTGTCTCCCGACATTGTGGGTGAAGAACATTACCAGGTGGCTCGCGGTGTTCAGGCTGTTCTTCAGCGCTATCGTGAACTGCAGGATATCATCGCGATCTTGGGTATGGACGAACTGTCTGACGAGGATAAGCTGACCGTTGCTCGTGCACGTAAGATTCAGCGTTTCTTGTCTCAGCCGTTCCACGTTGCTGAACAGTTCACCGGTACCCCTGGTGCATATGTGCCTGTTAAAGAAACGGTACGCGGCTTCAAAGAAATCCTTGAAGGCAAGCATGACGATCTGCCCGAAGGTGCATTCCTTTACGTCGGTACCATTGAAGAAGCGGTGGAAAAAGCTAAGAAAATGTAGTCCTAGGTCGATAAGACCGTAGGAGGGAAGCGAAATGAAAACCGTTCCAGTAGAAATCGTAACACCTGAACGTAAAGTGTTCAGTGATGACGTACAGATGGTGATTGCACGTGGAGGCGCCGGAGATTTGGGTATCCTTCCGGGGCATACACCGCTCGTCACAACTCTTAAGATTTCGGGTGTTCGCATCAGGTTGAAAGATGGCAGCGAACAACAGGTAGCTGTGTCAGGTGGTTTTATGGAAGTGAAACCTGACAAGATAACCATCCTTGCGGAAGCTGCTGAACTGCCGGAGGAAATTGACGTTGATCGTGCACAGCGTGCCCGTGAAAGAGCGGAAGCTCGCTTGGCTGCGACAGGTGCTGAAAACTTTGATTTCCGTCGTGCGGAACTTTCCCTTCAACGTGCGATCAATCGTTTGCAAGTTGCCAAGGGCAAAGAGCTTAAGTAAGAATAAGGAAGCCCACCTGATCTTGAATGGTGGGCTTTTTCCCGCTCTGCCAAATTATATGATATAATGAAGTTATTGTGTGAAAACTTTCTCAATATTGGAGGAGTGCCTCATGTTCGAGTATTGGAACAGTTATCTTTTTGTAACATTGTTCCTGCTATTAGGCATCATACTCCCAGTCGGCTCGCTCATGGTGCTCGGGCCTCTTTTGCGTCCGAAAAAACCGACCGCCGAAAAATTATCTACATATGAAAGCGGATTAGAGCCCTTCGGAGAAGCACAGGTACGTTACAACATCCGTTATTATTTGTTTGCCTTGTTGTTTGTTGTGTTTGACGTTGAAATTCTTTTCTTGTATCCGTGGGCGGTTTCTTTCATGGATTTGGGGCTGTTTGGCCTGGTGGAAGTCCTGATCTTCATCGGTCTTCTCGTTGTGGGCCTGGCCTACGCTTGGAAGAAGAAGGTGTTGGAATGGACGTAATCAAAGGGTACAGTCAACAACCTCGCGTGGAGTTTGAAGGATTTACCCCGGAAGAATCGATGGAGCTTCAGCAAGCAGGTGTATTTGTTGGAGCTTTGGAACAAATCAAAGCTTGGGCGCGAAGCAATTCTTTATGGCCCTTGACGTTTGGACTGGCTTGCTGCGCCATCGAGATGATGGGAACGGGAGCATCTCATTATGACCTTGACCGTTTCGGAATCATTTTCCGGGCTTCCCCTCGGCAATCTGACTGCATTATTGTGTCCGGTACGGTAACAAAGAAGATGGCTCCTCTGATTAAACGGTTATATGACCAGATGCCTGATCCCAAGTGGGTTGTGGCAATGGGCTCCTGCGCTACCGCGGGTGGACCGTATGTTCGTTCCTATTCGGTTGTAAAAGGGGTAGACCAGTTTATACCGGTTGATGTCTATATTCCAGGATGTCCTCCGTCTCCGCCGGCCTTAATTTACGGACTCAACAAACTTCAGGAAAAAATCCGGCTGGAGGCTAAAGGAAAGAAGGTGCCTCGTACGTGACGGAAGAGAACAAAGTGAACGGGGAAACAGAACAGCCTACTTCGGTTAAAGCGGATCCCAAGAAACAGGAATCACCGAAACCGGAGGATCAACTGGCTGAAAAGCTGCCGCCTGAACAGGCAGCGGAGAAAGCTGCTCCAAAAGCGGACGCGCCGGTCGTCACGCCAGCTGCTGCCAAACCGGTCGTTGAAAAGCCTGCAAAGGCGGACGCTCCAGCGGTCGAGGAGAAACCGGATCCGAAAAAAGAAGAAGCGGAGAGAACGCTCGAACATTTCCGTGCCAAGATCGTTGGCAAATTCGGTGAAGAAGTATTGGAAGAATCGCTGCTGGCGAAATACCAGCCCACCTATGTAATCAAACGCGAGTATTGGCGGAATGTCGTGGAATACTTGCGTTACGATAATTCATTGTTGTTTGACTATCCGGAAGTAATGGCGGGAACGGATTATCCGGATAAAGGGTATATAGAAGTTGTGCTTTATCTCTATTCGATGAAACATGGTTACTTTATCACCGTCAAGACGCGCACCCCGCGCGAAAATGCGGAAGTTCCTTCTCTGACTCCGATTTACAACGGTGTGAATTGGGAAGAACGTGAGATTTATGATCTGCTCGGGGTAAAGTTTACTGACCACCCGGATTTGCGGAGAATTATGATGCCGGAAGATTATGAAGATTATCCGTTACGTAAAGACTTTAGTGTGTGGAAGGAGTAGAGGGGAACATGGCTGAAATCCGTACAGAAGAAATGCTGTTGAACGTTGGTCCCCAACACCCAAGTACACACGGAGTGTTTCGAATTGTTGTGAAGATCGACGGTGAAATGATCACTGATGCAACACCCGTGATTGGGTATTTGCACCGGGGAACTGAGAAGCTGGCAGAAGATCTGCAGTATACGCAAATCATTCCCTATTTTGACCGGTTGGACTACCTTGCGGCAATGTTGAACAACCACGCGATTGTGAATTCGGTTGAACAGGCAATGGGTGTTCAAGTTCCGGAACGGGCCGAATATCTGCGTGTCATTGTTTGTGAAATGAACCGGATTGCTTCCCATTTATTGTTCCTGGGGGCTTACCTGCTGGATTTGGGTGCCATGAGTCCCTTCCTTTACGCATTCCAAGAGCGGGAACAAATCATGCAAATGTTCAATGAAATTAGCGGAGCCCGCCTTACATACAACTACATGCGGGTTGGCGGAGTGAAATGGGATACTCCTGACGGCTGGTTGGATAACCTTCGAGACTATATCCCGCACTTTAAGGAAAAGTTGAAAATGTATCATGATCTTGTGACCGGCAACGAAATCTTCCTTAGCCGGGTGAGGGGGATCGGAATCTATGATGCCGAGACCGCAATCAATCATGGGTTGTCAGGTATTAACCTGCGTTGTACCGGTTTCAAATGGGATCTGAGAAAGAACAAACCGTATTCAATCTACGACCGATTTGATTTTGACATTCCGGTAGGACAAAATGGAGATTGTTTCGATCGCTACATGTGCCACATGTTAGAAATGGAAGAATCTTTGAAGATTGTCGAACAAGCACTGGAGCAGATTCCGGACGGGCCGGTAATGGGGAAAGTACCAAAAATCCTCCGTGTGCCAGCAGGAGAGTATTATGCGGGTGTAGAAGCGGCAAAGGGCGAACTTGGCGTGTACATCGTGTCAGAGGGAAAAGACAAACCCTACCGGTTAAAAATTCGCCGTCCGTCCTTTGCTAATCTGCAGATCCTGCCGAGTCTCCTGAAGGGTCAAAACATGGCAAACTTTATTGCCATTCTGGGAGCTACCGACATCGTTCTCGGGGAGGTTGATGCATAATGTTCGAATGGATCAATCAACCTTTTTCGCCGACTACTGCTTTAGTGATGATAGCAGGTGCGGTGCTTGTTCTTGGAGTTGTGCTGGGTGTAGTTACCTATGCCATCTATTTTGAACGAAAAATCATTGGTTGGATGCAGGGGCGTATCGGACCGAACCGGGTGGGTCCGTTCGGGTTGTTTCAATCTTTTGCCGATATCTTGAAGCTTTTGGTGAAAGAAGATATCGTTCCTGCCAAAGCGGATCGTCTCATGTTCCTTGTGGCGCCTATGATTACCTATGTACCAGCTTTTATGGTGCTTGCGGTGATCCCTTATACAGCCACTCACTTGTTTACAGCGGAATTGAACGTTGGAATTCTTTACTATATCGCTCTTTCTGCAATTTCGATCATCGGGATTGTCTTGGGCGGATGGGCATCGAACAACAAATATTCGATCATAGGCGGACTGCGCTCTGCGGCCCAGATGATTTCCTATGAGATTCCGCTTGCGATGTCGATGCTCGGCGTGATCCTGATGGCCGGTTCAATGAACATCGTGGAAATCGTCAAAGCACAAGAAGCTTTTCCATATGTGTGGTTTGTAGTTCCACAGCTGCTTGGGTTTGTGGTATTTATCATTTCTGCGACGGCCGAGCTGAATCGGACACCGTTCGATTTGCCGGAAGCCGAATCCGAACTTGTGTCGGGTTACTTCACGGAGTACTCCGGTTTCCGCTTCGCTTTTTATATGCTGGCGGAGTATGTATATATCGTTGCGATGGCGGGACTTGCGGCTGCCCTCTTTTTCGGAGGATGGTCAGGTCCGTTATTGCCGGGCTGGTTGTGGTATGCGATTAAAGCGGGAGCGTTTATTTTCTTGATGTTCTGGCTCCGTGCGACATTCCCGCGAGTGCGAAATGACCAGTTGATGAGTTTCAGCTGGAAAGTGTTAATTCCGTTGTCGCTGCTCAACATTATCCTCACTGCGATCTTCAAGCTCGCGGTGGCATAAGGGGTGATACGATGTTTGGATTGCTAAAAGGACTTAGTGTTACGGTCAGCCAAATACCGAAGAAAAAATACACCCTTATGTATCCTGAAGTTAAGCCGGAATGGCCGGATCGATTCCGGGGTGTCCACAAGTTCTATCCGGAACTGTGCATCGTGTGCAATCAGTGTGCACGGATTTGTCCGACCAGCTGTATTTCTCTATCCGGCAGCCGGGGTGAAGACAAGAAGCTGCACATTGAGACGTATGATATCAATTTTGAGATTTGCATCTTGTGTGACCTCTGCACGGAGGTCTGCCCGACAGAAGCCATTCAAATGAGTGATACATTTGAATTGGCCGAATACAGTCGGGACGCTCTTTATAAAAACATTGAATGGCTGGCCGAAAACGGTCGTCAACATGATGAGCGGACCGGTTATACACCGCCTGTGAAAGAAACACCAAAACCGGCAAAGGCTGCTGCAGCTGCAGCGAAACCGGAAGGGGCACCGGTAAAACCGGCTGCTGCACCGGCAGCGGCGGATGCTGGACAAGTGAAGGCGGAAGCTGAACCGGTCAAGGCCGCAGCTGCACCAGTGAACGCGGAAGCTCCCGCAAAGCCGGAGGGTGCAGGGAAAGAGGGTGACAACTGATGGCTTTACCTGTTTTTACAGGTCAAATGATCGCCTTCATTCTTATTAGTCTGCTTGTGATTGGATCGGCGGTCGCCATGTTGTTTGCACGGAAGGTGATCTACATGGCGCTTTTGATCGGGGGCGTGTTCATCGGTGTTGCAGCCATTTACATTCTGCTGGATGCAGATTTTGCAGGATTCGCTCAGATTTTGATCTACGCTGGTGCAATCACGATTCTTATGCTGTTCGCCATTATGCTGACGAATCACGGCTCACAAGAACAAACGCCGGTTAATACTCACACTGTAACTGCTGTAGTGGCGGCAGGTGGACTATTAGGATTGCTCTACTGGGGCTTTAACACGATAGACTGGTCCAAGTGGGAGCAATTATCGCCAAAAGACCCGACTCCGCCATGGGGTGACAACTCGGTGAGAGCGGTAGGGCAGGCCATATACAGTGCCTATACCATTCCATTTGAATTGGTCTCTGTTGTATTGATTGTTGCCCTGGTGGGCGCGGTCATCCTGGCCCGGAAGGAGGAAGAATGATGGAACCGACCATTGTAAGATACCTTCTGCTGGCGGCGGTGCTTTTCTGCCTCGGTTTGTTCGGAGTACTTTGGAAACGGAACATCATCATTGTGTTGGTCTCAATCGAGTTGATGCTGAACGCGGCCAATATTAACCTGGTGGCATTTTCTCGCATGGGGATGGCTCCGAATATCAGCGGTCAAGTATTCGCTTTGTTTGCGATGGTGATTGCAGCCTGCGAAGTGGCGGTAGGTCTCGCTGTATTGATTTCTTTGTACCGGAACCGTAATTCGAGCGACGTCAAAGATATGAACTTAACCAAGTGGTAGGTGATAGTATGGTAGCTTATGCATGGCTCGTCCCCTTCTTTCCGTTTGTAGCCTACCTCTTGCTGTTAATTCTGGGTAGACGTGCACAAGAGGGCGTGGTTGCTGCAATCGGGGTTGCCGCCGCGGTAGCTTCATTTGTAGTGTCATTGCTGGCGATGGGGGATGTCGTGGCAAACGGTTTTAAAGGAGCTTACAGCTTCCGTTGGCTGACTCTGGGTGACACTCAGTTAACTGTGGGCTTTGAAGTGACGCAGTTGAACGCCATCATGCTCGTTGTGGTCAGTTTTGTCAGTACGCTGGTGCTCCTTTTCTCAAAAGGGTACATGCACGGGGATTCCCGATTTTCCGTGTTCTATCAATATTTGAGTCTGTTTATTTTCTCGATGCTTGGACTGGTGATTTCTCCCAACCTCCTTCAGCTGTATATTTTCTGGGAGTTGGTCGGTCTTTGTTCCTACCTCCTGGTCGGATTCTGGTATTTCAAGCCGGAAGCTGCCGCGGCAGCGAAGAAATCCTTCGTTGTTACCAGGATTGGGGACGTCGGATTGTTTATCGGGATTATTCTCCTGTATCTTGCAACAGGAAGCTTTGAATACCAAGCGATTTTTGAATTTGTGAAAGCGGCGGGTGGTCAGGCAGCAACGATTGGAACCGCATTTGGATTAGATCCGATGACGCTCTTCACATTAATTGCGATTCTGATCTTCATCGGCGCAGTCGGAAAATCGGCCCAGTTCCCGCTTCATGTCTGGTTGCCGGATGCGATGGAAGGTCCGACTCCGGTATCCGCATTGATTCATGCGGCGACGATGGTAGCTGCAGGGGTGTACTTGGTAGCTCGCACATTCCCGTTGTTTGAAGCATCGCCGACCGCATTGATGGTTGTGGCTGGAATCGGCGGATTCACAGCGATTTTTGCTGCCGCTATCGGTTTAACACAAAATGACATTAAGCGTGTGATTGCGTACTCCACCATCTCGCAGCTTGGGTACATGATGCTCGCATTAGGGGTAAGCGCGTATGTAGCTTCGGTCTTCCACCTGATGACACATGCATTCTTTAAAGCCCTGCTGTTCCTCGCTGCAGGTTCTGTAATCCATGCGGTACATACGCAGGATATTCGGGAAATGGGCGGCCTGTGGAAGAAGATGCCGGTTACCACGTGGACATTCCTGTTCGGAGCCCTGGCTCTTTCAGGTATTCCTCCTTTCGCAGGTTTCTGGTCGAAGGATGAGATTCTGACCGCCGCTTTTGCAAGCGGGAATACCTTCCTGGCTATCCTTGCAACAGCTGCGGCGTTCTTTACCGCCTTCTACATTTTTCGGGTGTTCTTCCTTACATTTACCGGGGAGTACCGTGGAGATCCATCGGTTCACCCTCATGAGAGCGGTCCGGTGATGACCATCCCGCTCGTGTTGCTGGCGATTATGTCGGCAGTGATCGGATTTGCAAATGCACCTTTCCTTGGAAGTCCGTTTGAACACTTCCTGCAGGGCCAACGGGCGCTCGGTGCACATTATCCGTTTGAATTCACGACAGCAGTTGTTTCCGTGTTGGTTGGAGCAGCAGGAATTTTCCTGGCATATCTGATGTACGGCAAGCGAACTGTCGATGCCGGGCAAGTTGCCCGTGCGAGTGGTCCGTTGTATACGCTCTCTTTCCGAAAGTTTTTTATCGATGAGATCTATCATGTGATCATCGTGACTCCTTTTGTTTGGATCGGAAAGATTTTGAACTTTATTGACCGTTGGATCGTGGACGGGTTGGTGGAACTGGTGGGCCATACGACTTATGCGTCTTCTCTCGGACTCAAGTACGGACAGAACGGTCAGATTCAAACTTACGGATTGCTGACATCGATCGGAGTACTCGCTCTGGTTGCGGTTAGTTTGTATTTGGGAGGTGCAATCTGATGAACAGCATTTTGATTGCGATACCACTCCTGCCGCTTTTGGGCGCGCTGATCGTCCTCTTCGTACCGCGTGAGGCGAAGTCACAGATTAAAGCGGTCGCTTTATTGGCTACCCTGCTTCCGTTGGTCGGGGCAGTCATAATGTATGCGGGCTTCGATACAACTTCCGGCATGCAATATCAAGTCAAACATGACTGGATTGAGGTGCCATTTGCGTTCGAACAGGGGCCGCTGCGAATCGGCTTTGATCTTGGAGTGGACGGCTTATCTCTCCCGTTCGTTCTCCTGACAGCAATTGTGAGTGTGCTGTCTGTTCTTGCGTCATGGCGGGTGGCGTATCGAACCAAAGAATACTTTATTTGGTTCTTGCTGCTGATTACCGGTTTATTCGGAGTGTTTACAGCGTTAGACCTGTTCCTGTTCTTCTTGTTCCTTGAACTTACGTTGATTCCAATGTATTTCCTGATCGGAATCTGGGGCGGGGAGAAAAAGAAGGAAATCGCAACAAAATTCTTGCTGTATCGCGGCTTGGCGTCAGTAGGGATACTCGTATCATTTATCGCCCTCGCGTATTTTGCAGGCTATGCGAGCTTGCAGCCCGGGAATATCGGCGGGCACCTAAGTTTCGATATGATTCAAATAGCCGACGTGTTTAAGAAAGCCGGGGATATTATACCGATTGACTATCGTCAGTGGATTTTCATCGTCTTGTTCCTTGCGATTCTGATTGAGGAAGCTTTCTTCCCGTTCCATACGTGGATGCCGGATACTCATGAACAAGCGACGCCGGCGGTCTCCATGATCGTTGGAGGCGTTCTGATGAAGGTCGGCGCGTATGTATTGTTCCGTATCGGGGTGGGGGCTCTGCCGGATATGATCTCCTATTTTGGAACTGCCATTGCGGTGATCGGTGTTATTAACATCGTATACGGTGCATTAGTCGCAATGGTGCAAAAAGACTGGAGACGACTGCTCGCCTTCTCAACAATCTCGCATATGGGGATTGTTCTGCTGGGGGTTGCCTCCGGCACCAACGAAGGACTTCAAGGTGCGGTCTTTATGACAATCTCGTCCGGACTCCTGTCTGCTTTGTTGTTCTTCCTGGTAGGAGCTATTCAGGAACGCACCCGTACCACCTACATCGATGCAATGGGTGGAATCTCCAAGCAGATGCCGATTTTGTCGGGGTTCCTCCTGATTGGGGCACTGGGTTCTCTCGGTCTGCCCGGGATGAGCGGCTTCGTTTCAGAGATCGTTTCCTTCATGGGAGCCTTCCAGAAGTTCCCGATCCTTTCAGCGCTCGGCACTTCCGGTATCATCTTGGCGGCTGTCTATCTGTTGTGGGCTATCCAGCGGACAACGTTTGGGCCGCAAGGGGTCGCGCTTGAGGGGAGTCATGATGCAAGACCCGCCGAATATGTACCGATGGTGGTGCTTTTGGCGTTTGTGATTTTGATCGGTGTCTATCCGGCCGTTTTAGGCGACCTGATCAATCCCACATTGACTCAGTTAGTCGGGAAGATAGGAGGATAGACGATGCCACAGATGGGTAAAGATTTTTTGACCGGTGTATGGAGCGTCATGGGGCCGGAAGTTCTCCTCGTCATTGCGGGATTTGCACTGTTGACGCTCGAATTATTCCTCAACAAAGAGCAGAAGAAGATCATTCCCTGGCTGGGGCTTCTGTCCTTGTTGCTTGCGGGCGGTTTGGTTATTTCCAACATGGTGAAGCTTCACACGGCTGCACAACTGGAACATCTGTCGAACTACCTGTATATCATGGATGATTACGGCAATATTTTTAAACTGATTTTCTTGTTGGGATCGGCGCTGACCCTGGTGATGTCGATCGACTATCTGCGTCACGTGCACATGCCGAAAGGGGAATACACATATCTCCTGTTGTTTGCAACCGTGGGTGCGATGGTAATGGCCTCAGCGCTAGATCTCATCACGATTTTTGTAGGACTGGAACTGCTGTCCATTGCGTCCTACGTGCTGGTCGGTATGCGGAGAAATTATGCAAAATCGGCCGAGGGTGCAATGAAATATCTGGTCATCGGAGCAGTCGGGACAGCGCTGACTCTGTACGGGATGTCTTTCATTTACGGGTTGACGGGAACCACCAACATCGCGATGGCGATGGAACCGATCAGTGCGCTCTGGGCAGATTTTAAATTCCTGTTCCTTCTGTCGCTCGTGATGATGCTTGCCGGTTTCGGAATCAAGATTTCGATGGTTCCCTTTCACATGTGGACACCTGACACTTATGAAGGGGCTCCGACACCGATTACCGCATTTCTTTCGGCAGTATCCAAGGCGGCCGGATTTGCGATGCTCTTGCGGGTATTCCTGTTCCTGTACTCCAATTATATCGCGGAGTGGTATCTGATTCTCGTGGTACTTGCGATCTTGACAATGGTGATCGGGAATGTGGCGGCTCTTTCGCAAAAGAACGTTAAGCGATTAATGGCCTATTCAAGTATTGCCCAAGCCGGTTACCTGTTGGTTCCGATTGCTGTCTTGGGAAAGCCGCAAGGTTCGGTGACGTTGCTCCAGTCGTTGACGGAACTGGTCTTCTATCTTGGCGTATACGTGTTGATGACTATGGGAGCATTCGCTGTCATTGCTTATGTAACGCGTGATGCGGCTTCGGAAAGCATTGAGTCTTTCCGCGGTTTGTATCAGCGTTCGCCGTACCTGGCAGTTGCGATGTCCGTGTTCCTGTTATCAATGGCGGGGATGCCGATTACGGCTGGGTTCTTCGGGAAGTTTATCATCATTCTCGGAGCAATCCATACCCAATCTTTCTGGCTTGCAGGGATCATGTTTGCGGCCTCTGTGATTTCGTTCTATTACTACTTCGGGCTGATTCGTTTGATCTTCAGCAAAGAAACGGATGGCGTTGAGCCGCGCTTGCAGACACCAATGAGTTTGTCTGTTGTAATCGGAATTGCACTGCTTGCCACTGTCGGACTTGGTGTAGCACCCAACCTGTTCCTGGACGTCCTAAGCGTTCTGAAGTGGTTCGGCCCGGGACCGGCGTAAGGGGATCGATATGTTCCCGAGTTTATCACTGCCAGTAACCGCCGGATTATATGGTCTGCTTCAACTGCTTGTCTATCTGATGACGATCGCCATTGCATGGTATGCTTTGGGCAGCGTAAAATGGGATCTGTTCTTGCGGGATCACCGTGGAGGACCGGCCCGCATGCTGCGCCTGCTGCTAGCGATCGGACTCGGTTTTCTCATCGGCCAGTTTTTCTTGCAGTACTTGAGTGCATCCTTACTGCTAAAAAATCTCGGATAACGCGAAAAGCCCTCGGGAATCAGAATCAATCCCGAGGGTTTATTTTTCTTTTCCTGCACGTATAGATCTTCTTTCAGATGGTCAGGCTGATTGATAGGGTTATAGATTCGAACGTGCAGGGGGACTTGTTCATATGAAAAAATTGGCTTTGGTTGTACTTTTGATTTGTGCAGTGATCGGGGTGGCATATGCATCGCCTGTCAGATCGACAGGTGTGAAGGATATTCAAATGGGCGAGATGCTAACGCGCGCATTCGATGCTTCCCAAGCTCAGGCAGAGGGGTATTATGTGCATAATTGGTCAATCGTGAATCAGACATTTATGACAATGGATGAATTGGCTCAGATGGCCCAAAAGATGAACTCGGTGCTGCAAATCCCCAATGCACAGGAAAATAAAATCAATGGCGAGCGACAGTATGTTTACCAACTGTATGGGAGATGGGATCCGAGCACGGAGGTTTCCCTTGCTCTAACCACAATGAACCTGCAGGGACAGCAACCTCAGACAGTGTTGGTGATAAAAATCGAACGGGATTCCAACCGTGTGCAGGATATTACCCAGTCAGTAGAGAAAGTAAAAAGTACGGCTGCACAAATCGGGGTAAGCCCACAAATTAGCACTTGTATCAAAGGATTTTACAATGATAGAATTGACTCTATGGGACGAAATCAGATCATTGGCCGGGTATTTAAAGCGGTCAACGCAAATGAGGTTGAAGGAATTCGTTCCGATTCACTCGTGAGTGTATCGGGGTACTCACCTCTTTCCAAGGAGTACATAAAAACCAACGGAAAGCGAATGAACCTGCAAGTGGCGGTTCATTACGATGCCTTTCAGAAGAAGACCCGTATTCTCGTCGGTTCACCGATTGTAACAATTGAGTATTAGTGTCTAAGTATCTGGGCAAGAGCCCGCCTGAGCGGAGGTTGCACAACATTGTCGAAGTATTTGATTCGTGGCGGAAACCGCCTATCGGGTAGCGTGAAAGTTGACGGTGCAAAAAATGCGGTTCTGCCGATTATTGCTGCTTCGATTCTTGCATCGGAAGGAACAAGCGTGATTGAAGATGTTCCCTGGTTAACGGACGTGGAAACCATCAGTGAAGTGATAATCGCTTTAGGAGCCGAAGTGCGCCGGGAAAGCGACAGCATACTGCATATCGACTCGCAAAACGTGAACGAATGGATCGCAGAGGAATCCCTGGTTCGCAAGATGCGGGCCTCTTTTCTTGTAATGGGACCTCTTCTTGCACGGATGGGTCAAGCCCGCGTAGCCTTGCCTGGCGGTTGCGCAATCGGAGCAAGACCCGTTGACCAGCATCTCAAAGGATTCCAAGCACTTGGCGCGGAAGTGGAAGTTGGGCGCGGACATGTGCAAGCTCGCGTCAAAGGGAAACGATTAAAGGGAACCCGCATCTATCTGGATATCCAAAGTGTGGGTGCGACGCAAAATATTATGATGGCAGCCGCTCTTGCTGAGGGCAGAACGGTTATCGAAAATGCCGCAAAAGAACCTGAGATCGTCGATCTCGCAAACTACCTGAACGCAATGGGTGCCAATGTTCGGGGTGCGGGTACGGACGTAATTCGGATCGAAGGGGTCGAATCATTGCGTGGTGCAAACCATACTGTGATACCGGACCGGATTCAGGCGGGTACATTCCTGATCGCCGCAGCAATGACTGGCGGAGAGGTGTATGTGGAAGGAGCGATCTCCAACCACCTGAAGCCTGTGATTGCCAAAATGAAAGAAGCCGGCATCGGAATCGAAGAGGATGTCGCCGGAATTCGTACGGTTGGCGGACCCGGCAACAAGCCATTGGATTTGAAGACACTGCCCTATCCGGGATTTCCTACGGATATGCAGGCACAAATGATGGCATTGCTGACCGTTCTTCCGGGCAACAGTCTCGTCACCGAGAGCGTGTTTGAGAACCGGTACATGCATGTAGCTGAGCTGCAGCGCATGGGAGCCGACATCAAGATTGAAGGCCGTACGGCAATGATCACTGGAGTTCCTTATCTGACCGGAGCCAGTGTTACTGCAAGTGACCTTCGGGCCGGTGCGGCGCTTGTGATTGCAGGACTTGGCGCGCAAGGAGAGACGGAAGTTCAAGGTCTGCATCACATTGACCGCGGATATCTTACTTTTGAGGACAAGCTCCGTTCAATCGGTGCCGATATTGAACGCGTGGAGTAATTGACTCATCAATACGTGACAGATCAGGGCTGCTGATTTTAATCAGCAGCCTCTTGTTTTTCAGCGTTAAGCGGTCAAGTACGAATTCGCTCATACCAGTCTGATTTGGAGGGGAAAAATTTTATTCTCCAGATAGAAGATGGGATTAATTGAACCCTTCTATGTGAACTCTATTCCAATTGAATTTCCTTTGAGCGGGCAGATGAAATCGGATCTACTGTCTCATGGGGCATACTGGTACAAGTTGCACATATACTTTCTTAGAGTTAAAAAACATGGGAGGGATCGCCACAGTGAACAACGCTGCAGCCGTCAACAGACCGATTTTCATCATGCTCGCCCTAACTCTTGTCCTCATGTTGGCGATTCCGGCCGGTTTGGTCAGTATTCTGCCGAAGAAACAAGCGCCTGCGCCTGAGCTGACAGTGAAGACGGATGACACCAAGATCAAAGTGTTTTTGACTGAAAAGCAAGAGGTGGTTGAGGTTCCGCTCGAAGAGTACGTGAAAGGTGTGGTGGCCGCCGAGATGCCGGTCACTTTTTCAATGGAAGCGCTAAAAGCACAAGCGGTTGCAGCCCGTACCAACGCAGTGCGGCGTATCCAGAAAAACATTCTGACTGCAGAAGGGGCCCATGTCACGGACGACCACCGGCAATTTCAGGCCTACAGTTCAGATGAGAAGCTGAAGAAACGTTGGGGAGTGCTGGAGTATCAACTGAACTTAAACAAAATTGTGCAAGCGGTCAATGAGACAAAGGGACAGATTCTGACCTACCACGGGGAGCCAATTGATGCGCTTTTCTTCTCAAAGTCGAATGGAAAAACGGAAAACTCTCAGGATTATTGGGGCGGTAAGGCGCTTCCGTATTTACGTTCGGTAGATGCTCCGTGGGACAAAGAAGGAAAGCATGCAGCAGATAATACCTCCATGTCTCTTCAGGAATTCCATCGTCGGCTCGGAATCAACGACGCTGTGACATCCGCAAACCAGAGTCAAATGATCAAGGCAGTAGAAAAATCTTCGAGCAACAGGGTCAAGAAGATACGGGTGGGAAGCAAAGTGATGAGCGGGGCGGAATTCCGGGAAGCTCTCGGACTGTACTCGACCGATTTTTCATGGACAATTGAAGGAGACAGGATCACTTTTACCACTCATGGATACGGTCATGGGGTTGGTATGAGTCAGTATGGCGCGGACAGCATGGCAAAGGAAGGGAAGAAGGCGCCCGATATTCTCACCTATTTCTATCAGGGCACAACCCTTGCGCCTTATAAAAAACAGTAAAGTAGTATAAAGAAAACTTGGCATTCACCAAGTTCATCACGCAGGTGGATGCCTAGTTGCACTTATACTTGTAACCTCTGTACTAATTTTCCGTTACAAGTATAAAAATTTTCCATCATTTGAGTATTCCCTGTATAACATTTCTCATTCGTGGCGAGAATGGGGAATGAGGTGATGGAAAAATGAATCAAGAAAACAAAGAAACACAAAATTTGGCTCCAAGGAGTCAGAAAAAACCGGGGTTTTTCAAGAGTTTGTTTGCCAAACGGTGGACATTCCCGGCAATCTATCTTGGCGCAGCGGCCCTCATTATCGGATTGGTAGTAGCACAAACTCAGGACGCGAAGCCGTTCAACGATGCCGAGAAAACCCCGGAAGGGACGGCAGTGACTGATTCCGGAAATTCTTCTGACACCGCACCGGTTACCGCGAACCAAGAACTTGCTTGGCCGGTAGCACAACAGGACGAGAAAGAAGTCCAAGTCACGATGTCGTTCTACGATGAAACCAAAGACGAAAAGTCCCAAGCAAAATCCATTGTAAAGTACGATAACAACTTCTACACACAAAATGGGGTTGTAATCGGTCGCAAGGATGACAAACCGTTTACGGTAGTCGCTGCTGCATCCGGTACTGTGTCTCGAGTGGAAAACGATCCGTTAATGGGCCAACTGGTTGAAATCAAACATGACAATGGCTATGTGACGTATTACGCATCTCTTTCCGACATCAAAGTGAAGGAAGGCGACAAAGTAGTACAAGGTGCGGACATTGCCAAGTCAGGCAACAACCGCATCGAAGCGGATCAGAAGAACCATCTCCACTTTGAAGTCAAGAAGGACGGCAAAAACGTCGACCCGGAAAAAGCAATTAAACGCTAATTTAGGAAGTGAAAGAATCCCTGCCCGTTTGGGCGGGGATTCTATTTGTTTTTCGTCACTTTGATGGGGGGATGTCTTGTCGAGAAAGGAAGAGAAAAAACAAAGAAAATGGACCTTATGGCTTGTCACAGCGGTAATTTAGGCATATGTGGTACACACCCTCATATAATGTATCAGACCATTTGAAGTATGGGGGAGGCGAAAGGGAGTGCACGATTACATCAAAGAGCGCACCCTAAAGATTGGCGAATATATCGTGGAGACCAAAAATACGGTTCGTACAATCGCAAGGGAATTTGGTGTCTCCAAAAGCACGGTGCATAAAGACCTGACCGAACGTCTGCCTGACATTAACCCTGAACTTGCCAACCGTGTGAAAGAAATTCTGGAGTATCACAAATCGATACGCCATTTGAGGGGCGGGGAAGCAACCAAGAAAAAATACAGGAAGGACGAAACAAAGCGAAAATTGTCAAAGAATGTCGGGGTCGAAAGAGGAGTTTCTTCGCCGCTGTAGAATAATTTAGATAGCGGATTCTCGGTAATTTTTGGGATGCCAAGCGGGGGCCACAGGGGACAACACCATTCATATTTATATTTAACTGGCATACATTGAATCAGTAAAAGCATCTGACAATGTAAGAAGGAGGACTCTTCTGCACATGTTGAGCAAAGATATAGGTGTCGACCTGGGAACGGCCAACGTTTTGGTCCATGTAAAGGGAAAAGGAATTGTTCTGAACGAGCCTTCGGTAGTGGCAATTGAGAGCCAAACAAAAAAAGTGGTGGCGGTCGGTGAAGAGGCCCGTCAAATGTTGGGGCGAACACCGGGCAATATCGTAGCGATTCGTCCTCTCCGTGAGGGTGTCATTGCGGATTTCGACGTAACAGAGATGATGCTCCGCCACTTTATAAACAAAACGGTTGGGAAAGGGATGTTTGTTCGTCCTCGCATCGTGATCTGTGTTCCGGCAGGGATTACCTCTGTGGAGCAAAAAGCGGTGCGGGAAGCGGCAGAACGGACCGGAGCCAGAGAAGTGTTTATTATTGAGGAACCACGAGCTGCTGCAATCGGTGCCGGGCTGGATATTTTCCAACCAAGCGGATCGATGGTGGTCGATATCGGCGGAGGCACGACGGATGTAGCTGTCCTTTCTCTTGGTGACGTCGTCACCGCCTCTTCTATTCGCGTCGCAGGGGACAAGTTGGACGAGGCGATTATTCGCTATGTAAAAAAGCAGCACAATCTATTAATCGGTGAACGGACGGCGGAAGAAATAAAGATTACTATCGGCTCCGTGTATATGGATTCCCGTCACGAGAAACTGGATATTCGCGGACGGGATATGGTGACCGGCCTCCCCAAAACGATTCAGGTCACCTCCGAAGAAGTGCGTATTGCACTCGAAGAGCCGGTAGCACAACTGATTTCGGCTGCAAGAAATGTACTGGAACGGACTCCGCCGGAATTGGCGGCTGACATCTACATGAAGGGTGTCGTCTTGACGGGCGGCGGTGCACTGTTATACGGCCTAGACAAGCTTATGAAGGACGAGCTGCAGATTCCGGTTCATATCGCAGAGGATCCGATGACTTGTGTAGCGCGTGGCACCGGTATTGTATTAAATAATCTGGAAAAAGTGGTTCGGACACAGGGCAAACGAACCATGAGCAGGTGATCGAAGTGATACGGGGTTTATTTACAGCAGCTTCCGGGATGTTGGCCGGTGAACGCCGGCAGGATGTTCTGGCCAACAATCTCGCCAATGCAAATACGATCGGGTATAAAAAAGACGACAGTCTAATGCGCTCGTTTCCTGAGATGCTCCTCTATGCCGTGAATGATCATACAGGCAGCGGGCCCCAGGGCATTAGGCCAGGCATGCCGGATGTTGGAGCGGTCGGAACGGGCGCTTTTCTGGAAGAGATTCTTCCGCGTTTTACACAGGGTACGCTCAAGCCCACGAATAACAAGTACGGGTACGCGATTATTGATGTGGATCGGCCGTTGAATCCGCAAGCTCCCGACGCTCGCAGGAAAACTTTTTTTGCGGTAACCGATGGAAGCGGTAGCAGCTTCGTAACCCGTGACGGGGAGTTCCACGTCAACCAGCAGGGGTTTTTGATGAATGCGGCAGGACTGTTCGTGCAAGCTGTAGATGATCAAGGTCTGCCAGCAGCGAACTCACGAATTAAATTGAACGACACGGGGACGAGCCTTGAGGCCGGTACGGTTGAAGAGAACGGAGAGTTTACCGTAAATGAAGCGTATCGATTCGATGCGGTAGACGTTCTCGATACGGATCGGCTGCAGAATGCCGGAAACGGTGGATTCCGTTACGATCCGGCAAACCTGGGGGCCAGAACAGGTGAGGTTCGCCAAGGATTTTTGGAAGGTTCCAATGTCGATTTGACGGAGACCATGACCGATATGATTGCCGTAATGCGGAGTTACGAAGCGAACCAAAGAGTGATTCGTACATTGGACGGCACCTTGGACAAAGCCGTCAACAGCCTGGGACGGATCTGAAAAATGGCGAATCCCGCAGCGAAAGGAGCCAAAGTCGCATGAGAGCTCTCTACACATCCGCGTCGGGTCTCACTTCCCAACAAACGAAGCTTGACCTGATCGCAAATAATATTGCAAATATAAATACAACCGGATACAAAGCGAAGAATGCTCAGTTTGCAGAGTTGCTGCGTTCCGAATTCACGCAACCGGACGAATTCCGGTTGGAAGGACGCCGTTCGGATTCCGGACTGCGGGTTGGGAACGGTGCGTATGCGGCCTTTATGTCCCAGCTCTTCACACAAGGAAATTTGCAGAGCACCGGGAGTATGTTGGATCTCGCGATTGAAGGAAACGGGTTTTTTGCTGTTCGGATACCGGGGGAAGATCAAAACGGCGAGCCTTTGACAGCTTACACACGAACCGGTAAATTTCAAGTTGATCCTATTAACGGCTACATCGTTACAGATGCCGGATATCCATTGATGGATCCGAACGGAGAACCGATTCAAATTCCGGAGGAGCTGCGCGGGCGTCCGCTCTCGATTGCTCCCAATGGTGATATTGCCGTTCAAGGGGACAGCGGCTCCGTATCGATCGGAACGGTCAATCTCGTATTAGTGAGGAATCCGGAAGCCAATCTCCAGGCAGTAGGAGAGAATCTCTATCGGGCAGTGGATCCTCAAAGATACAATCCTCTCGAAGATTCTTTGATCTATTTGGTGGAAGAGGAAGACATCCGAAATGCAGGATTGATCCGTCAGGGAGCTTTGGAGATGTCGAATGTGGATTTGCCGCAGGAAATGACGGAATTGATTCAGGTACAGCGGGCCTACCAGGTAAATGCAAGATCCGTTCAGACAGTCGATGCAATGATGGGTATGGCCAATAATCTTCGTGCATAAACAACCGGAGGCCGATGTGCCTCTTTTTTTATGCGTCGGAATTCTCTAAAATAGTAGAATGGGTAGTCAGTTTTAGAAAAAATGCTGCTGTACAGGTCGGTTTTGATGATCCGGACGTACAATGGTATTATTAGGGATGGGCAGTAGGGGGTTATTCGGTGTATTTGCCAAACTTACTCACGCTGGTACGCTTGGGATTGATTCCGCTCTATTTCATAGCATTCTTTTCAGCATCGCCTTGGAACATGGAGTATGCTTTGGGGATTTTGGTGTTGGCCGGATTAACGGACCTGCTTGACGGGTATCTCGCCAGAAAGTATAACTGGATCACACCGATTGGCGTTATCTTGGATCCACTCGCGGATAAACTGATGATGCTCTCCGTGATTCTGTCGTTTATACTCGATGGACGAATACCGTGGTTCGCAGCGGCTTTGTTGATCTTCCGGGATGCGGTTATGATTCTTGCATCGGCATTTTTCCATTTTCGGGCTAAACGGATCGTTCCCGCTACGTGGTGGGGAAAGACCACAACGGTTTTGTACTACTTTACGGTGGTGGCCATCATGTTTAGATGGTCGATAGCTGGTATGCTTCTATGGAGCACGATCTGTCTCTCGTTTATTACCAGTTTCGTCTATTTACACAAATTCCGCGCAATCAACAGGTAGGGGTGTACGAATGTTAAACATTGATCAAATTAAAGAGATTATTCCTCATCGGTATCCGTTCTTGCTCGTGGATCAGATTTTGGAGTTGGAAGTAGGGAAACGGGCAATCGGCATTAAGAATGTGACTGCGAACGAACCTTTTTTCCCGGGGCACTTTCCGGATTATCCTGTAATGCCGGGCGTACTGATTGTAGAGGCCATGGCTCAAGTCGGGGCGGTCGCGATGCTTTCGGAAGAAGAAAATAAGGGAAAATTGGGATTTTTTGCGGGGATTGATAATGTTCGTTTCCGACAACAGGTACGGCCTGGAGACACATTACATATGGAAGTTGAAATCTTATCGATGAAGCGGAGTATCGGGAAAGGGAAGGGAATCGCCAAGGTCGGGGATAAAGTGGCTTGTGAGGCGGAGTTGATGTTCGCGATCGTAGATCCGAAATAACTGCTTTAGGAACTAAACGACCGTGCCAGGGTCGTTTAGTTCTTTTTCCGACGCTTACTTTGAAGCAGCTTCACAGAGTTTATTTTATCACAATGGGAAGTATTAATATCATTGCTTACAGCGGTCAAATTTGAGGGGGAAATTCGTACGATCTGAGATGAACTATGACTCGAAATTCCGTTATCACAGAACTGAGACGCTGACTTATAGCTTTTTTACCAGCTTACCGTCCTGAATCGTAGCGTAGATACTCTCTCCGATCATAATTTCTGCTTGTCCATGAGTAGTGTTTGTGATCAGTTTAGCGTACCTTTCGGCTTCCTCCGCGGGGACCAATGCGGTTACACGTACACGATCCATGTATTCAATGTGATCCACGAAATACCCCGCCTGCAGAGTCTCGTTTTCGACTTTCCCTAACCAGGTGTAATCAATTCCTACGTGAATCATTTGAAAAAGGGATCTGGTGACGATACCGGCAGCTCGCAGGCCTGCTCCGGCAGTTTGTCCGTAAGCGCGGACCAATCCGCCCGCACCGAGCATGATACCGCCAAAATAACGGGTTACCACCACGGCCACATTTTTCAAACCTTCTTTTTTAATCACTTCAAGAATCGGTTTACCGGCAGTGCCGGACGGCTCTCCGTCATCATTTGATTTTTGAATCTCGTCATGCGGCCCGATTTGGTAGGCATAACAGTTGTGAGTCGCGTCCCAGTGCTTTTTTTGTATCGATTCGATAAACTTCACCGCTTCTTCTTCCGTTTCTGCAGGCATTGCATATCCGATGAAGCGGGATTTTTTTATGATGATCGTTTCTTCTCCGTAGCCTTTAATGGTCTTGTAGGATGTAAGCATTTCGAACTCCTTTTCCAAATGTGCATTGTACCGGCTCTCAGAATTGTACCAAAAATTACAGCCACTTGAACACACGATCGGGAATTATCGCGGAGATATCGGCGAATACGGCTTCAAAGTTAGAAAATTTTTTTCAATTTATGAGAATAGTACTATTGTCTAATTTTGTCACACTATGTAAAATGTACTTGGGAAGTGCTATGAAGTATAGACTTTATCTGGTCGCTTGGTCTATATGGAGCGAGTAGCGAACCCATCTTTCCTGACTATCAGGGAAGTGCGTTGAAGTACAGGCTGTATTTGGTCGCTTGGCCTGTATGGAGCGAGTAGCGAACCCACCTTCCTCCTACCAAAGGAGGGATCGAGATGAAGAAGCTCGTAACAGCTATTCTCTTGGTCGCAGGTATCGTGGCTGCGACCTCGGCAAACTTTTATATTTAATGCTGAGCTTTCATCTCCTGAAAAACACCGCTCATAAGTGGTGTTTTTCACTAATCAAGGAGGATTTCCATGTTTCTCGATTTCATCTTGTTTTCGTTTATTGTTGCATTTCTAAGAGGCGGTCGTGTACGCGAAATACCGATCTTTCAGAAACTGTACTTTCTAGCAGCTAGTATTCTGCTACAGCTTACTTCGGTGTTCTTGCACCAGTGGGCAAGCGTACTGGTATCGATTGCCTATTTGTGTGTGTTACTATTCTTTGTCAGCAATCGAGAGAATGAAGATATCCGAATTTTCCTGATCGGCTGGTTGATGAATGCAGTGGTAATCTGGGCGAATTGGGGTCGAATGCCGGTTGATCTCGACCAAGCAAGAAAAACCGGTTTACCGCTAGACCGTTTAATTCAAGGTACAGATTATAAGCATAGTATACTTACAGACTCCACTCATCTTCCTTTCTTGGCCGATATTATATATATGCCATTTCCCATTCCGCGAGTGATCAGTATAGGAGATATTTTCATTATGTTAGGGGCTTTTTTACTGATCCAACGACTCATGAATAAACCAATATCACTGATTCAATTGCGCGAGGGGAAGAATTATGGAGCTGCTACAAAAGGTTGAAAATCGTTTTGAATGGATGCGTTCAGTAGTAAAGGTTGGATTGCCCCTAGCGGCAGTGTTGATCTTTGTTTCCGTACTTCCGGAACTAGAGAAACGAGAACATTGGGGACCTCTTTTTACTTATACCTTACTAACTATCATTTGCTCCTTCTCGGTAATTCGCACCTTTAATTTTAAACTTACGTTAAATAATGCGGTCTTTTTTTCAGGCATACTTCTGTATGGGGCATCAATCGCCGCGTGGTCTGTTGTGCTGGAAGTATTAATCTTAGCGTTTTTAACTAGAATGCCTCTCTTGAAAGTATTAGCTAATGCGGGACAGATGCTGTTGACGGTCTGGTTGGTGGCTACACTCCAATCGTACCTGAATTCTTTCTCTTTGCCATGGATGCTGACTGATATCTTACTCATCATCGTGTATTGGCTGGCGAATACTTTTTTGTGTGCAATCGGAATTGCGTCCTTTAATAAAGTTTCTTGGATGACTATTGCTAAGGTTATGATTAAGGATTTCGCCTTATCGTATCTAATGGTAATGAGTTTAGGGGAGCTTGGTGCAAGGCTGGTAGAAATACATGGTATACTTGCACTTCTTCCTGTAACAATAGCATTCGGGGTTATCAGTGCAGTATTTTATAAGTACGCTACTGGGGTAAACAAACTCGAACAAAAAATGGAAGAAATCCGAGTACTAAACGAATCATTCCTAGCCGCAATGGCGGCGGCGATTGATGCGCGCGACCCGTATACTCATGGACATTCCTCCCGAGTCGCATTCTGGGCAAGGGAACTTGCTTCCGCCTTGGGGCTTCCGAACAAGCAAGTGGAGGAAGTGTATTACGGCGGTATTCTTCATGATATCGGCAAGATCGGAATCGAAGATGCGATCCTTAATAAAACAGGCAAGTTAACCCATGAGGAATACGATAAAATCAAACAGCACCCTGTGATCGGATATCAGATTGTAGAGCGAGCCGGGGTGTTCCCTGAACTGCTTCCGGCCATCCGCTCCCACCATGAACGAATCGACGGGAAAGGGTATCCCGATGGTTTGCAGGGCGATCAGATTCCATTGATCGCAAGAATTCTTGCCATCTCGGATGCTTTCGATGCAATGGTTTCAGATCGCCCCTATCGAAAGGGCATGCCGGTGGAGACCGCACTGCAGCAAATCAAAGAGGGAGCTGGAACCCAGTTTGATGAGGAGTTTGCGGCAGCGTTTGTGAAATTGGTGAGCTCACGCTCAACAGAAGAGCTTGAAGCGCTGAATCGTCGAGGCAGCAACGATAGCAACAAATGACTAGTCTGCAGGCAGAGCCTACATATTTGCAAGAAGCAAGTAGGGCAATGGGGATTTTAGGGATTCCAAATGGGTATGGAAACGGTTTGACAACATCATACATAAATCTGTCATCTACATGGGAGTGTTGTCCAGGATTGCACTGCCATTTTTTATATGCATTTCCAATTCGCGAACAATGGATGAGACGCCGCCTGAGAGTGGGTAGCGAACCGGTTTCTTTTGACGTGAAGATTCCTCCTTTACCATCCAATAAAAAGGATGATTGATCTGATGCGTGTTGCAGATTATGATATCCGCTTTTGCAACATATGGCTGCATGGAGCGTGGCTGGTTTTCTAAGACGAGGACCGATCCGCCCCGTGACCGAATCGCCTCTTCATATGGTGTCACCATGTTCGATTGGGCCCCGCAGATCAGAATGTGCATCCCCTGGAGTATTTGTTCCATTTCTCGTGAATTCTCGGATTTCGAACTATCGGTCTTCCCGGCTTTCCGACGGGTGGGGTGACCCGTGCCCGTTTCATCCGGTGAGAAGTGCTCATGAACGGTTAAAATCCGGTTGTTGTGTGGATGCCCAGCATCAAATAAAAGGGTCACCACGTCCCCAACAGTTACATTTTGCAGTTCATATGCATGAAGCGGTATAAACAGATCCTGGTCATACAAGTCCCGAACGCCAATCCAACCGGAACGATTCTCAACGATTCCAAGCAACTCCCGGTGATTGGAAGGTTCTACACCTTTACGCAGTACACAATATCTGTACTGTGGAAGTCCGGGTGCATACTCTCCCACCAGATGCCCCTCGAGCTCATCCCCATCTTCTGCTCCGATACTGTAGATAATTTTCTCTGAAACATACAAATCCATCTCCTGTTCTGCCCTCAAGAATCCAAACTTGGAACGAATCGGAATGTGGAGAATGCCTTGAACCACTGGCGGATAATTGAGTGCGTCAGGTTCTGATAAGGGAGTCGGATTCTCAACGTGCATTCTGAGATCAGACTCTGTTGTCGTTTCGGAAGCAGGGGAAAGTAAGTCGCGCAACCTGGCAACTTCCTCTTTTAACTGTTGGATCGTGGTTTGATGGCTCTCATTGATCTCCGATAATTGAAGGTTTCGGAACTCCAGTTTTTGAATTTGTTGTTGGGAACGGGTATAATTTCGTTCCATTAACTTTACTTGCCTTTGAGCGGCTTGCCGAAGCACTTGTTCATCTTGGAGTTTTTGTTGAAAAAGGGCCACCTGCTTCTGATGTTTCTTTCCGAGTTGTTGTACCACCCTCTGCAGGGCGTTTCTTTCATCACGCAGTTTTGACAGTTCATTACGCCATTTTTCTTCTTTCTTCTGAAAAGATTTTTTTAGATTCTCCAACAAGCGTGTCAGGCGACGGTTTTCTTTATCAACCGTGTTGTCCGAAATGGGAGAAGGATGATTGTCCGGTTGTGATTCAAAGGGGAGTTTTTCCTCAATAATCTTCAGGGCCAAATTTTGCAGGTCGTTACGGCCTGACAGCAGTAGTGCAATGGCAAGATCACCAGGGTAGATTTCCCTGTCAAGAGCTTGAACATCTGCAACGGTACATGAAATGGGGAGGGAATCGATTTGAGTTTCCAAATTGGGAAAGCTTGTCCGCAGTTGGTTGATGATCACAGAAGTGTCGGCATGGGTGGTGGGGAATACTTTTTTATGGAAGTAGGATCGCAACACGAAATACGGCACTTTTTCCGGACTGCGAAAGCCCGGGGGACAAATACCATACAGTTTACACACTACCGGCAGCTCTTCGGAGCCAAGGTTCTCGATGTACCAGGATTGCCACTTCTTGAGGAGTTCGTTTGAAAGATGCTGTTTGTACATACCATCACCCGATCCACTCTTGATTCTTCTATTGTAACATGATGAACTGCGGAAGGGAATTTCTTACATGTAAAATCTTGTATAACAATGAAGTTTCTCAATTTAAAAACCCTTATTCGAGTTCGAATAAGGGTTTCGTATTTGAAAAATAGAATTTCTTACCACTTGAAAACGGCGAATTCCGCCCATCCTTCTGCCGTGGCTGTTCGTCCGCGGTAGGTCGAATAGCCGATGGCCCCGTGATCTTTTGCCGCCAGCATGGCCGCCTGGATCTCTTCCCAGGTCGGGTTCTGATTCGAGGTCGTGAACATATTGTAAGACTGTCCAATCATATGAATCGGCATATCTTGACGGGTCAATTCACGCATCTTGGCCATCTCGGCAGCTACCGCCTCATAGGTTTCTTTGTAGGTGTAGGGTCTTTCTTTATAGTGCCAGTACAGCATCGGTGCCATAATGTCGTAATACTTTGTATAGACCGCCCACGGCTGGCTTTTTCCCCATGTAGCCGGGTACACCACCGCCATCATCGGGTAGTTGGGCCCCATCGCATTCCGGACCGATTTTATATACTCCTCTTGATGCCATTGGTCCAGATTTTCTTCCAAATCGGCCGCCAATCCGTCAAATTTCTGCCCGGTCGGCGTTGCATAATTCAGTGTGTCAATCGTCTGTTGGGCATCTGCATAAGGATTTTTGTTTGCCGCATACACCCAACCGATTACCGCAATTCCAGCTGCATGTGCTTGATGGAGGAAATCATCCATCGAATCCTGTCCGAAAAATCCGTCCAGAGTCGTGGTTGTCAGAAGGTATACATGCGTCACTTTTGCATCCTTGAGCCGCTTAATCGTATCCTGAACAGGGTAGTTCTTCCAATCCCGCCACATCATCCAATCGCCTTTGCCGCTGACCAGATCGGTGGCAGACGCATAGATCGTCACTTCCTGCGAAATGGATTTTCCGTTGTATTGGGCAGTAATTGTCACCGGACCTTTCGTTCCTCCAGCCGTAAATGTGCCGATTGCCGGGTTGTTGGTCGAACCGATTGTGCCCCGGCTTGAATCGCTAACGCTAAAGGTGACAGGCACCGGAGGAACTTCATTGTCCCACTGGTCGTATGCACTGCTTTTTAACTCCACGGTTGATGCTGCACGGATAAACGTGGATGGAGCAACAAGCAATTTCAATTTCGCCAAATCGCCGGGTACGACTTTGAAGGCGGCAGAACCATTGGCAACAGTTCCCGGGCCTGAAACGGTTGCCGTATATGTTCCGGCTTTTGTCTTATTGACCGTAAAGCTTGCTTCCCCGTTCACTGTCGTTGCTTCAACGGTGGATTGTCCATCCGGGCCGTTGATGGTCAGGGTCAGCTTGCGGTTGTTGTCTGTTGGAACCGGCTGCCCGTTCTCATCGTTCACTTTGGCCGTAAGAGTTACGGGGTGTGTCGGTTTAAAGGAGCCGTAGGAAGCGGATGTGAATGCAAGGTGTTTGGGTTCTTCCACTGTTACATTTGCGCTGGCCGTGACCGGAGACTGTCCTTCTTGCAGAATGGTGGCGGTTATAACGCCGGAACCTGCTTTTGTGGCGGTAAACACGGTGCCTTCAAGGGTACCGATATCGCCACTAATGCTCCATGAGACTGTTTTTCTGCTTAGGAGCTGCCCGTTTCGATCATAGGTTTTGGCGGTCAGCTGCTGTGACTGTCCCTTGAGAATTGCAATGGGGTTCGGTGCGATCTCGATTGATTTGACGGTTGGATTCGTCATTTCTTTCAGCTCTTGAAGTTTCTCACCCGGAACATTGATCATTTTGTAGATCATGATCGAAGCGGCTGCCCGGGATGCCGGATTCAGAGGTTTAAACGTCTGATCTGGAAACCCGGCCACAACATCAAGATACTTGGAAGCGGCAACCGGTTTTTTTGCATATAGTGAAATCCGATTGAGATCGGAAAAAGGAAGTGAAGTTTGTACGATCGTGTCAGGAACGTCCGAAGTTTTTAATGCTCTTGCGATCATTGTTGCCATGTCTTGGCGTGCTATCACATCGTTGGGAGAGAACTGACCAGGAGCAGTTCCTGCAATGAGGTTGTTCTGATACGCGGTCTGAATAAATCGATAGGCGTAGTGATTTGTCGGTACATCTCGAAATGCGGGCGGCCCCTCGGAGACAAGCGGAAGTTTCATCGCTTTCACTAACAGAATTGCGAATTCTGCACGGGTGATATTGTCGTTGGGGGCAAAGGTCGTTCTACTTCTGCCTGATACAATTCCTTGTGCAGCGAGTGCGGCGATTGCTGATTCGGCGTAAAAACCGGGTGGAACATCCGCGAATCGTGTCGTTGACTCAGCGGCCATACCGGTCGGTAAAGGGGCCGCATGCAGCATCGCTAAAGTCCCAGCGAGGGCTCTCAGCGAGAGTTGGTGCAAACGAGTTTTTTTGGACATGTTCAATTGTATATACCCTCCCAGAGTTTCCTGATTATAGGAATTCGACACATCCACCCAAAATCCTACAAGCAGTCTAGTAAAATCTTCTAGAAGGAAAAAAGAAAAGTCAGGCCATGAGTCGGCTCTGACGGTCTTAGTTCACAGGCAAAAACACGTTTACGATTGTTCCTTGGTTGATTTCGCTTTCTATGGAGATGCTTCCGTGGTGATTTTCGATAATCTTATAAGTTACCATCAATCCCAAGCCGGTTCCTTTTTCCTTTGTGGTATAAAAAGGCTCGCCCAACTTGGGGATTCTCTCCGGGGGAATTCCGTGCCCTTCATCGATGAAACGAATCAAAATCCGGTTGACGCCATGTGTCCTCATTTCAATCACGATCTTTCCGCCATCGGGCATCGCTTCAATGGCGTTTTTGAGAATATTGATAAACACCTGTTTGATTTGGTTATCTTCGCATTTCACCAATGGCAGATCGGATTCGAATTCGGTCAAAATCTGGACATTGCTGAGAATGGCCTGAGTATCGAGCAGTGCAATGATATTGTTCAGCAGAATGCGTATGTCGTGTGGTTGATAGTTGGACACCTGAGGTTTCGCCAAAACCAAAAACTCATCTACAATCAATTCGATCCGTTCCAGTTCGGACAGCATAATCGCAGAATACTCTTCCTTGTAAGTTCCTGACTGCAGCAGTTGGATAAATCCTTTGAGAGCGGTTAACGGGTTTCGAATTTCATGGGCCACTCCGGCGGCCAACTGACCGAGCGCAGAGAGCTTATCCGATTTTCGCAGAAGTTCTTCGGTTCGTTTCCGTTCGGTGATGTCTTTCATGATTCCAAAGACTCCGACCATTTTCTCGTTAACGATAATAGGAACCCCAATTACATTCACGTCGATTAAGCGCCCGGACTTATGAGTGATGGCCACTTCCATGTTCTGCGGTTCGCCTTCCACTAATTTTTGAAAGTGAAAAAGCGCCCGTTCCCGATCTTCCGGAACAATAAAGGGCGCGAAAAATTTGTTAAGCAGTTCTTCCCTCGTAAACCCCGTAATTGTTTCTGTAGCTGGGTTGATGCTTTGAAAATTTCCGGTCAGGTCCAAAGAAAAGATTGCATCCGGATGGTATTGAAATAACGACTGATATTGCTCGCTCTCTTGTACCTGTAATTCCGAGGGACGCCTGGATGATTTCATTTGCGGGTTCAAGTCTATACCTCCACACGGACAAGGATCAGCTGTGATCTGGCAGTCAAAAACTGGACTTCTGAGTCAATTGTGGTTTAAGTTACAAATCTCGTTTTATTTTATCTTCTACATATTACGAAGGATGTCCTGCCTATATCGGGGTCGAGTGAGAAAATTTGTCGAAATTGCACAAAAAAAGGGCCCGCCCGTATAAGAGCGAGTCCTGCATCCAAGTTAGCGCTTTTGTTCTTTCAAATGCTTTTCCAGTGCCGCCGGCATTTCCACTTTCGTGGTGCCGATATCGAAAAATTTGATGGCAGCCTCCGAGAACAATGTGCCCACATCATCAACCGCGCTTGTCGAGACAATATCAATCTGTCTGATAAATCGATCCTTCTTATCGATATAGATGGTATACCGGCTGGGGATCGATTTTCCCTGTGGAGCGGGCAGACCCGCAACCGCCACTGCGTCCGCCTCGAATTCATAGACTTCCGTATCGTTGGGGGTGAGCATCGAGATGTCCTTCTGACGGTATACTTTGGACAATTGCGCATTGCTCAAGCGTTCCAACGAACCCCAAGTGTCGGGCAGCCGGATGCGTTCAACCGGCCGCCAGACATCCTCTTTCCGGTAGTAGGTGATATTTTCATCCTGGTAAACGTAGTACGACCTGCCGTCCACACTCTGGGACATTACGATTTTATCAGGGAGCACCACATGGCCGAAGACCCTCGATTCGTGGTATTTATTCTGCTCTCTTGTTCTCAGATCTGCCTGCACGCTAAAGTTTGTGATCGATTTGCTCACCCGAACCGCTTCGAGAATGGTTCTCCAACCGTTCTCGTCCAGTTTCTTTTCTTTCTTCTCGATTGGAATATCTCTTGAATCCGGTGCGGTGATCAGCGGGCCGCATCCACCTAGCAGCAGGGCAAGCGACAGGGTGAGAACAGCCGTCCGCAGCAGCTTTTGCTTCAACCGAAATGGAACTCGAATGTTACGCATTGCGGCGTTCCCTCCTTTGTACAATTTGGCAGCCATAACCCGCAAGCACCAATGCTGCATAAATGCCCGTAAGAATTGCCGGCACCGACATGTCCATCGGCTTTAGCACAATAATCCGGGGTCGCCCGTAGGACCCGCTTACCCACGTATCATCCGAAACGGGGAAAGGGAACAGCAGACTGGATTTGAATACTCGCCACTCACGCCGCAGTTCGCCATTCTGCCATGTATACCCGGTAAGGTAACGGGTTTCCTGATCGCGAATCAAACTCGGGTCCTGCGTGACAATCAGAGGTTGATTCGTTCCTTCTTGTTTGGTAACAAACTCGAATCGGAAGGATCTCTTGCCGCTTTCCCAGATCTGCTCAAAGTTCCGATCCCGATTCAGTTTCAGGATCTTGGCGGGTGTCGAGTTCACCATCACTTCATCCAGTCCGTCGCCATCGATATCGCCGATGACCAGATTTCGGGCAATAGGCTGTTCCCAGCTGCCTTTGTATGTGGCAATTGGAGAATCGGTTGGCGAAGCTTCGTTTATCAAACGGATTTCATTGTTCCCCAGAAGCAGCAGTTGGGTGCTTCCGTCAGGAAGAAACTTGCCTTTGCCGATCAACGTCGCACCCGGGTACTGCGGACGGGCCTCTCGACCGAAAGTGTTTTCCCAATTTTTTCGCGAAGTGTCTACTGACCGATTCGCGCGATCATCCATCGCAATCGTAACGGTCAACGGATCAAGGAAACTGGTCAGCACCGTCTGGGGTGAATCCGCTTGGGTAAAGTGCTGCTTGACGGCCCCATTTTCGATCGTCCAGCTGGAAGCATAGTATGGAAAACCCGCTAAACCGAATGATGGAAAGGGAAGGGAGGACATCTCCTCTTTCGACACCAGTTGTTTTTCGTACCCCTCGGTTGGAAGGAAGCGCAGTACATCCACATTTTCGAGCTGCTGTCTCTGTTTCTCGGCCGATACCAGCGGCGGTCTTTCTTTGGGATCGATCTGGGCTTCCTTGATCTCCTGGTCGGTTAATTTACGGAAATCGCCGAGTGTATAGAGAGTAGAGCCCTGGTTGACCAACGGATAGACCGGAAAAATGGGACGGAGGTCCAACGCTTCTGTTTCATGCTCAATCCGCAGCTTGCCGTAAAAAGCCATTTCCGGGAGAGGAACCACAGACAGCAGAACTGTAACAGCCGTAAAAACCGTTAGTGTACTGCGCCATGTTATGCCCGCATACGATGAAGCAATCCATCCCAGAAGGAGGAACATAACCGGAAGATTAATGAGCTTCCAGATCAGATAGTCTGCGAAAATATGCATCAAACCGTAACTGACCAGAAGAATCAAAATCGACAGCAAAGAAAACGTCCGGCGCCAAGGACGCGGAACCGCAAAGAATGCGAGCGCCGTCCCTGCAATCAGAATCGCCAGTCCGATGTAGGACAAATCAAGCAGCAAAGGAGTCACAATCAGTTGATAAAACGCCACTAGAAAAACGGCATAGAGAGCTGTGAACACGGTCTTTTTCATTTCTGGCTGGCCTCCTTCTCGGAAGAACCGGTGAGAATCACAGTCAAGCTGACAATGAACCAGAACAGGAAGTTCATCGCCGGGACTTCAAATACGTTCTCCACCGCATTTTGGACAAGGACTGCCAGAACGGAAGTAAACATTCCAAGCAGAAGCGGCCACTCCTGACGTGCTTGCAACGGTTTGAAAATCCGCGTGTACAAATTACGGATCACCGTGCCAAATAACGCCAACATCACCGACAGGCCCAGGAGACCCATCTCGGCTAACGTTTTCATGTAATAGTTATCGACATATCGAATGTCAAAGTGACGGGCTGCAACCGCCCCGCCGAAATGTCCCATGCCCGCACCAAAAAAAGGGTTGTACCGCATCGCGTCATACGCCGTTAACCAGCGCGCGATTCGTCCGTCCCGGGCGGCTTTCTGCCAGTACAAAGGATCGAATAAATTGAAAATCCGGTCCTGGATCTGCGGGATCAACAGAGCTGCCACCGCCCCGATGAGGATCAAGATCAACAGACGACGATTAAACAGAGCTGCTGTTACCGTAAGCGCGACAAACAGTGCCAACCAGGCGCCCCGCGTAAAAGTAAAGAGGAGAGCAGCGAGTGTAATGAAAGCAACGAATCCAAAGAACAAGCGCTCCTTGGTCGAACGGGATGCCCAAGCCATTCCGGCTGCCATCGGGAACATCATGATCATATAACTGCCCATGATATTGGGGCTGCCGAAAATAGAATAGGCACGCGTCCGGACAGTTTCAGTCGCATCCACCCAACCGGGCGGCATAGGAGCTTTTGTGATATATTGGTAGACCCCATGGAGTCCGATAATCAACCCTGCATATAAAGAATAGCGAATCAGTTTTCCCGCCAGATCCTTGTCGATCAGGAATGGAAGAATGAAGGCATAGAACGAATAGGTATAAATCGCCCGAAAACCTTCAAGGTCAATTGTAAAAGTGCTGAGCCCGATCGCCAGATACGCAATCCCCAACAGAATGAATCCTGTTAAGATCCGGTGATAAGGAAGCTGCTCGAATCTGTCGCCAGCCAAATAACGTCCCAGCGCAAGGGCAGCAAGCCCGACGAGGATCAGATCATCCCAGACAGATCCGAGAAAAGGAACTTTCCGTAAAAGGAAATCCACGATTGGGAAAAAAGCGAGTGCGACAAGACTCCAATACTTCAACCGTTCAATTTTCACTGAATAATTCTCCTTCCGATTCATTCCCTGTCCGATTATACCATAACAACAATATGGAACGGTGCTACGGGAATGTGAAGAAAGTGAGGAAAAATTTGCTTGTCTTATACGGAGTTTCGGAATATGATATTGCTGTAAATGCAAAAGAGGATTTTTCCATTTGCTGACGGATATTCATCTATCGATGTAGTAAGGGGAGAAATACGGATGTTGAAAAAAGGGGTACTGCTTTCACTGCAGGCTCTGGTATTTGCTGCGGGAGTCGGATGCTGGACAAACATTGGCAAGAAAGGAGATGCGCTGCCGAATTTTACTGCGATGGCTGCTTCGGCGGTCGAAACTGCAAAACACATTCCGCATCTTGTTGAATGGGCAGCAGGTTCATTTTGACGTGGAGCCCCAAATCATCGATGGACGCACCTGCGTTCCGTTTCGCAAGTTGATGGACGAATTCGCGTGGAACGGCTAGTTGGACTGCATACGGCGGGGGGAATCGATTTTTCTACCTCCTCAGTTCCCACTGGTTCCGGCTCCAGTTCCGCTCCCACTTCCACCTACTCCTACAATCCTCCGCCACCCCCACCACCGCCTCCGACGAACCTCTAATGAACGGATCGTAATGGAAGTTAGGATGAAGCCTTCCATCAGGAGACACGTCAATGAAAATTGAGTTCATTGATGATCGGATTAGATATCCTCTTGAGTGGGAGGTTTCCGATCGACTTAGAGAGAATGGAGATCTATCAAAGTCGTTTAATGATGAGTTTAAAAACGAAAAGAGGGCTCCATGTCCCTTCTTCTTGTTTGGAAATCATTCGGGAAACGTATTCTTCCCATTCCCTCAATAAACCAGCGGTTTTCGTGTCCGTGATCACTCCTTCTTCAGCTAATTCGTTCAGCGCGTCGAAATCATATCCTTTCCAACTGCGTCGATATTCGAAGCCCCATTCCTTTTCAATCCATGAATTAAGATAAAGAAGCAGGAGCGTCAATTCTTTTATGTGTTCCTTGAGATCCACATCTTCGTCCTTCATAATAATTCCCTCCAGTTGCAACAAGATCTTGTGAAACACAACTATATTATAGCTCAAGGGGGCCAACCCGGTTAGTCAGTATTGGTTTTGTGGTATAATTTTCAAAAACATACGGAAAAAAGTGAGGTATGAATGATGAGCGCCGAGATAAGATGGAAACAACGCTTTCATAACTTTCAAAAAGCGTTCAAAAATCTAGAAGAGGCTCTGGCTAAAACGGAACTTTCCAAGTTAGAAAAAGCCGGAGTCATTCAGATTTACCGGTTTACCTTCGAGTTGGCATGGAAGACGACCAAAGATTATTTGGAGGAAAAAGGAGTTTCAGTAAAATTCCCTAGAGACACCATCAAGGAAGCATTCAAATACGAAATAATAGAAGATGGTGAATTATGGCTGGATATGCTGCAAAAGAGAAATCTCATGGAACATACTTACGATGAAGCCTTGGCAGAACTCGCTTATAGCCTGATTGCTGATCATTACTATGCCGCTTTGAGACAAGTCTTGTTGAAGCTGGGAGCGGAAAAATGAATCAATTTGGTATATCAGAGAAATCGTTTCAGTTATTGTTGGATACCTTTATGCAATATACTCAAGTGGAAGAAGTGATTCTTTTCGGCAGCAGAGCAAAAGGCAATTGTAAAAAAGGAAGCGACATTGATTTAGCAATCAAAATCAAGGGAGAAGAATGTTCAGCGAGTCTGGCTCTGACACTACAATCCTAATGAGGAATTACCTAGCCCTTATACCGTGGATGTAATTGACTATAATTCTTTGGATCATACGGAATTAAAAGAACATATTGATAGAGTTGGAATAAAATTGTATAAACGATGAATCATTAATACGCCTCTCGAGCCCATATATGTACTCTGATACATTTTGTATCTCTTGCGCTAAGTAATCACAGGTGAGAAAATACAATCAGGAGATGATTCAAATGGATGAGTTGAAGTTTTTCATGATTCAAGTAATGGAACAGTTTGACGGAATGAACAAACGGTTCGATGCAATTGATCAAAAATTTGATGCAATCGACAAACGGTTTGATGGAATGAATAATCGGTTTAACGGAATAGACGGACGGTTGGAGAAAATTGAAGAGCGCTTAGGTGCTCTTGAAGAATCACAACGTGTAATAATCCAATCCCAGCGTGAGCTTGAGAAAAGACATCATAACTTTGAAAAGAAGCTCGATCACGCACTGGCGAATACCGCAAAAATCCAAGAGGATATGGTTGGTTTAAGGAGGCGGGTTTTTACTGCTCTTAACAACAGTGCAACAGCACTTGCTATCGTTACCGAGCAAAATCAACAAAAACAAGCAGAATAACACAACACTCCTTAGTGATTGCGAACGTGGGACCATTCAAGTAGGAGAGGATTCGAATGGAGGAGATTAAAGCTTTACTCACTCAAATGGATCAAGAGATGAAACTGACCCATGAAGAGCTTCGCCAAGAGATGAAGTTGACGCGTGGAGAGCTCCGCCAAGACATGAAAATGATGCGGGAAGAATCGAAGCCAATGTTTAGTGCGTTGAAGGAAGCCAATGAGTACACACACGCTAAACTGGAAGCCTTAATTATGGATGTTCGTAATCTTCAGGGTGAAGTGGAATCCTTAAAGGAACATCAACAAGATCTCGATCTGATCGGACGAATTCGAAAAGCCATCACGGAATAATACCATATACTACATAAGCACTCCCACTTGCCAGTCAAGTGGGAGTTTTTGTCGGATTCGATGATAATTTGACGTTCTTCCACAACTCCCTTTACAATTAACCCATACTCTTATTATTGAATTCATCTGGGGGCACCGGACGTCGGGGTTTCCCCATTTCCTATTTATTGGACAAGCAACACGTGGAGGAACGTTGATGAGACATATCTTGTTTTTTGTTTTTCTGGCCTTTTTTCTTGTTCTTGGGCATGTAATGACCCCCTGGGCGATTGCAAAAGGATACGGATTTGGCGAGAACTATCGCTTTACCCAGGGCCCAAACACCACCTTTCATGAAGTGGAGTTATTTGTCGATGCGGCGAAACGGACAGAAGCCCACAAAATTGCTTTTGTCGGCGATTCCGTTGTGAATAGTGTGTTTGCGAAGCCTGGTGAAACTCTCCCCGTTTATTTGGAACAAAGCTTGTCTGCCAATCAGCCGCGGGTAGAGGTGTATAACTTCGGGATGCAGGGGGCCTTGCATTTTGACTACTTCCAAATGATTCGGTATCTGCACGAACAACAAGCGGTCGATGAATTTGTGATCAATCTGTCGTACCCCTTCTTCTCGAACAAACTGGCCTCGGGCCGTTCCCTTTATTACCGCATGCTGTATCCTGTGATCCGTCCCGGAGAATTGGAGCGCATTGGGATCGACTACAAACCCAAGCAAGAAGAGAAAGTGGAAGTCGGCAACACCAAACTCGAAAGCTGGGTCGTCGACCACTTGATTAGCAAGTACAATCCGTACAGGTATCGGGATGATCTGAATCATATTCTGTTCGATGGACATCCGGTAAGCAAGTCCAAAGAATGGATCGATCAAAAAGTTTTGAAGAAACCGGCGATCCAGCCGGAGAATCCAACGGAACCTCCATCTGAAAAGGATTTGGAAGTAAACAAATACAAATCGTGGACGGAGTTCGGTTGGTCCGAAAAAGACATTACCCATTTGGCTAACGTGTATTCGGTGGCGGATTTGCGCAAGGATCCAACCAACGCAAAACCCTTTTTTGAATTGCTGGAGTATGCAAAACAGAACAACATTCGGTTAACGGTGGTGGTAACGCCGATCAACTTTACGCTGCTCCACAAATACAAGATTTTCGATGAGAACCGCTACCATCAAAATATGCAATATCTGAAGGAGCAAATTGCCCGATACGGATTCACCACTCTTGATTTTCAAGGACAAATTCCGAATGAATATTTCCATGATTCGTTGCACCTGCTCGGCCCCGGGAACCAATTGTTTGCCGAAAAGATCGCAAACGAGATGGTCCGGCAAAGAGGTGGTAAGCTTTGATCTTTAATACGTGGGCATTCGGGCTTTTTCTGCTTCTGACGGTTGTTGTCTATTGGTGTTTGCCTGGCAAGTGGAGACATGTCTTTCTGCTGATCGCTTCTTTCCTGTTTTATGCGTACTATTTTCCGCCTTACACATTCCTGATTTTATTTATGGCTTTGGTGGTATACGGTTTGTCACTGATCATGACAAGCCGGATGGGAAGATGGCGGAAGACTGTTTTTATCTTGGGGATCGTGTTCTGTCTGAGTTTTCTGGTCTATTACAAATACACAAAAATGATTCTGAGAACGTGGAACGAACTGGCTGCCGTCTTCCAAGGGCCGATTCTTTCCATACCTGACCTGCTTGTTCCTTTGGGGCTGTCTTTTTTCGTTTTCGAGTTTGTTCATTATCTGGCGGATTCTTACAAAGGAAAAGCGGAAAAAGTCTCGATCACCGAATTCGGTTTGTTTGCGATGTTCTTTCCGACTTTGGTCGCAGGCCCCATCAAACGGTTCCAGCCTTTTATCGATCAATTGCGCCGCATTCGGTTCAGCTGGGATCATTTCACGGTTGGGTTGCAAAGAATCGTCATTGGTATCGCCAAAAAAGTGATGATTGCCGATCCGATGGACCACTTCCTGCACCCGCTGTTTAAACCGCATTCTGCAACAGATGCGGAACTGTATGCAGCGGTTTTGGCCTATGCGATCAAGATTTATGCGGATTTTTCCGGGTACAGCGATATCGCGATCGGGGCAGCCAGGTTGTTCGGGTATCAAATTCCGGAAAACTTTCTCTACCCCTACTTCCGCCGTAATATCGCGGAGTTCTGGAACCACTGGCATATTTCGTTGTCCAGCTGGATCCGGGATTATATTTACATTCCGCTTGGCGGGAGCCGGGGGACATTGGCTTTTGCAATTCGGAATTCATTGATTGCCATGGCATTAAGTGGTCTCTGGCATGGAGCCTCGTGGAATTTTGTGGTATGGGGGCTGTGGCATGGAATGGGGCTTGCCGGTTTGCGCATCTGGAACTATGGATTGAAACAGGCCGGAATTCCGAAAGAGAAACTTTCCTTTTTGACCCCTTTTTCGGTTCTGCTGACATTCAGTTTCGTTTGCGTCGGATGGGTATTCTTTGTGGTAACGAATCTTTCGGATGCATTTTACATCGTAATGCGAATCCTGCAGATGAAGTGAGGGATACAATATGACGATCAAAACATTGTTTCTCAGTTTGTTTCAGGCGTTTCTCTGTTTTGTTTTAATCATTCTGATCCTGCTCTTCAGCACGGGAGTCGAATCCAAATTTATCTACACCGATTTTTAAACGGGTCTGAAACTTTTTCTCGCTCATGACGTCTATAGATATGCAAGACCCGAGCTTTTTCCCCTTTTAAAGAGGTGCCTTTCGGGGCACCTCTTTCTATATTGCTATCAGGGGCAATCAACAAATCGAGTACAGTTGACTTGCGTGAGTTTGTGGTATTTTTCGTGTGTTTGTTGATTCCGAAAGGTTGTTTGTAAAAAATGGACAGGTATACTGTAATTACAGATCAACTGAAAAGGTGGATTTCAAGATGAGCGGAATCATACAGCAGGTTCAAAAACGTATGCTTATCAGTCTAGCTCAAGTTGCGAAAGATTTAAACTTGCAGGAAGGCGACCATGTATTGATTGAAGAACGAGACGGCGGAATCTTTATTAGACCGACACGACTTTGATAAATGAACCGGGATTGAACAAAAACAAGCTCGTAAAGCATTAAGGCTGTTGGCCGAGGATCCAAGGTACCCATCTTTACAGATCCATAAGGTTCGAGGTACTGCTTTTTGGGAAGCGTACGTTACTATGGATATCCGACTGATCTTTGAAAACAATGGAGACACATTGGTTCTTCATGCGAGTGGACATCGTGACATACTCAGGAAATTTTAACCGGCCCGATCGTTAACGTTTCGGACCAAATCGGGTATAGTTGCCTTGCGTGAATTTTTGGATGCTACGAGCAAGGAATCAAAAGAAAAAGGAATTACAGAAGAGGAACTGTTGAAGGAATTGGAAAAGGTGCGAGAGGAATTGTGGACGTTCCTAGAATATTTTGCCATCTATACTCCATCTGAATTTCTCCTGCAATGGCAGTAATTGCACCCGCGAGTACTAGCTACCAGCCTATTGATCTGCTATGATCATCTTAATATTATTTTTACATATGGAATTCACTATCTGTGGGATGAAGGCGTGGTGAACAGGGGCAATGGGGGAACCGACAAAAGTTCTCTATATCATCGGAGGCGGAGAATTTGGAGGGGCTGAGCAGCATTTGCTCGGGCTTGTAAAATCGTTGGATCGCAATCATTGGGCTCCGCATGTGGCTGTATTCTACCAAGGGGAACTTGCGGAGCGGCTGCGTCAGTTGCAGATCCCTGTTACAGTCCTCACACCAACGAACGTGTCCGGGTTAATCGGGATTGTTCCCGTGCGCAAACTGATTCGTGAATTGAAACCGTCGATCATACATACCCACGGTGTCAGGGCGAACCTCTCCGGCCGCCTGGCAAATAAAGCGGAAGGCTGCCCGGCCAAAGTGGTTACCACCATACACAGCATCTTGACACTGGATTACCCCGTGGCATGGAAGAGGATGCTGTTCGGATTTCTTGAAAAATGGACCTGGCGCTATGTGGATCATTTTATCCTTGTATCCCGGACCATGCGGGACAGCCTGGTCAAAGAGGGTCTGCCCGAAAAAAGGTCTTCGGTGATTCATAATGCCATTGATCTTCCGGAAAAACCGTCGGTTCGGACAGAGTATTCCAAGCTGCGGGAAGAATTGGGGCTGCCGCAGGACACAAAATTAGTAGGTACTGTTGCCCGCTTGCACAAGGTGAAAGGGCATACCTACTTGATTCAGGCGGCTCAAAGGCTGAAAGATAAGTACCCGAACCTCCATTATGTTTGGGTTGGCGGCGGTGAAATGTATCAACAGTTGAAAGAAGAAGTCCGGGCTGCCGGACTTGAAGAGAGGATTCACTTTCTGGGTGTCCGGCAGGACGTTTCGGAACTGCTGCCTGAATTTGACTTGTTTGTACTCCCGTCCATATATGAAGGGTTTGGCTTGGTGGTCCTTGAAGCCCAACTGGCCGGCCTGCCCGTGATTGCCAGCGCGGTGGGCGGGTTGTTGGAAGTTGTCGACGATGGCCATGACGGCCTGCTTGTCCCTCCGCAAAATGCGGATGCTTTGTCCCAAGCGATCGATGAGGCATTGTCGATGCCCGAACGCTCCCGGCAGATGGCGCTGGCCGGGCAGGAAAAAGTTTTTCGACACGGTTCTCTTGAGCGGTTGGTTCAGGAAACTACGAATGTTTACAAAAAATTAAAAAGTTGATATCAAAAATTTTTTATTCAAACCTTGTAACCTTTTTATACCCAATAACGTCTATATCTAGTGGCAGGGGTACGCTTACTGCCGCGAGGGTGTGGATGTTTTTTATTTTTTATTTTCCAACTATTCTAAGGGGAAACTATTGCCAAGCAATGGAAAATGGTATAAAATCTGATAGTGATACATATGGATGGCAGGGATGGTTTACAAACAGAACAATTTTGTGGGTAAGACTCCAAGCCTATTTACGGAATGGGGTTGGAAAGTTTATAATGGCATGGTAAGTTTTTTATTTTCTGCCAATCGACACATAGTTTTGGCAATCCCAGACAGAAACTGCCAATACATATAAGGCGGATTGCAAAAAGGAATTCCTCGATTCTTGTCGTATTACTAGTAGTGTGAGATTGATACGGCGATTCTATTGCCGTTTTAGTAGAGAAATTGACACTGAGGGGAGTGATGTTGTCCTACGGGAACAGGCGCTCAAATAAGCACCCGTGATCTTCCGGTATAGTCAACCCAGAGGGAACGGGATGCAAGTCGAGGGCTCTGACATCGCGGTATCATGGTGTGCAGGGTGAAGGTTCTTGTGGGGGCAATAATATAGAGAAAACATTCACTTTCGTACAACGCACTACCTGATCAGTACAGTCTTTGTTTTTATTTAAGAGGAGGAGAAACAAAAGGATGAAGAAAAAAGTAATCTCTGGCGCTATCGCGGCATCACTCGTTCTTGGAACTGTAGTACCGTCCGCATTCGCGTCTACACAATTCTCTGATATTGAAGGTTCTTATGCTAAGCAATTCATCCTTGAGCTTGCTGACAAAGGCATTCTCAACGGTGTAGGCAACGGCAAATTCGATCCGCAAGGATCCTTGACTCGCGCTCAATTCGCAGTAGTTATCTCTAAGGCTCTCGGTCTTCAGGCTACTGCAACCACTTCTTCTTTCTCTGATGTACCGTCTTGGGCAGTTCCTTACGTTGAAGCTGTTTCCAAAGCTGGCATCATGGTTGGTGTTGGCGGCGGCAAGTTCGGTTCTGACGACATCCTGAACCGTGAGCAAGCTGCAGCTACCCTGGTTCGTGCTCTCAAATCCAAGGTAACTGTTGAAGAAACTGAAGCTCTCAACTTCTCCGACGCTGCTGCAATCTCGGCTTGGGCAAAGAAAGAAGTTGCAACGGCTGTTAAGTACGGAATCGTTGCTGGTATGGGTGACGGCACTTTCGCTCCGCAAGGAAAAGCTACTCGTGAGCAAGCTGCTGTTCTCGGGAGCAAGTTCTTGGCTACTGTTGAAGCGGAAATTGCTAAGCAAGCTGTATTGAAAGTTGATAGCGTAAGTGCGACTAACCTCAAAGAAATCGTAGTTGCTTTTAATAAAGCAGTTGATAAGGATACTGCTGAAACTACAGCAAACTACACTGTAAAGGTTGGTGCAGTAACTAAGACAGCTACAGCTAAATTGAATGCGGACGGAAAAGCTGTAACTCTTACACTGGCTGGTGGTTCTGAGCTTGTTAACCAAGACACATTTGAAGTAACCGTTGAGAACGTAAAAGATACAAAGGGTGCGGTTATTTCTAAGACCACTAAAAGCGCTCAAGTATTTGACGTTACTGCTCCTAAAGCTCTCAGCGTCGCTGTAACTGGTCCATCTACCCTTGAAGTTACCTTCTCTGAGCCGGTTAACGTTGCTGGTACTTACAAGATTAACAACGGTTCTTACTCTGTAGCTCCTGTTGCTGCCACTGGTACTAACAAAGTAACTCTCAACATTTCTTCCTTGCCGGAAGGAACTTATACTTTGAACGTCGCAGACGCTGTTGACTTCGCAGGATTCAAGTCTGGTACTCAAGACCTGAGCTTCACATTTGCAAAGGATACTACTGCTCCGACAGTTTCTGTTGACACTGTTAAGCAGAACGAAGTTAAGCTTGTTTTCAGTAAGGCTATCGTTGCTGGGGATCAAGCTAATGTAAAGGTTTATCATACTTACAATGGCAATTCTAGCTATGAAGCTACTTCCTACAGCTGGACTGACAGCAAGACTTTAGTTGCTACTTTCAACGGCAACTACATTCCTGTAGGTTCTGCTACAGTTTTTGTTAAAGCTGGGGATGAAACAAACGTCCGCGATGCATGGGGTAATGCTCTTAAGAATGCATCCTTGAATGTTTCTGTGACCGCTGATACTCAAGCTCCGACAGTTACAGGCGTTAAGTTCGTAGACAGCACCCACATTGATGTAACCTTCAGCGAAGCTGTTACAGGTGCAGATGTAGCTGCTAACTACACCCTGAAAGATGCTTCTAATAGCGCTGTTGCAGTAAGTGCTGCAGTGAAGCAAGGTACAACCAACACCTATCGGTTGACCACTGCTCAACTCACTGGTGGCTCCTACAACTTGTCTATCGCAGCTGATGTAATTGCAGATACTTCTATTGCTCAAAACAAACTGGCTGCTTACAGCACAACATTGTCTGTATCTGACAAGGTAGCACCGATTGTTGGAGCTGCTGTTACCAACAAAGGCGATGCAACTGCAACTAAGATTAAGCTGAGCTTTAACGAAGTTATGGCTACCAGCGGTTCGGGTTCTGTTCTCGACCTTGGTAACTATCAATTGGCTGGTGCAGCACTTCCTGAAGGAACAACTGTTGCTACTGAAGATGGTGGAAAAGCTGTTCTCTTCACAGTGCCAGCTCAAACCCTCAATGGTGTAACATTGACTGTTGGTCGTGTTGCTGACGTAGCAGGAAACTTTGTATCCGCATTTTCTACACCTGTTGTTATTGCGACTGACGTGATCGATGATAACGATATCAAGAACGCTAAGACTGTTAATGCTACAACTGTTACATTTGAAGTATTAGCACCGCTCAGCGCAATTGATTACTCTAAGTTTACTGTAGGTGGTAAGGCAGCAGTATCCGCAACCTATGTGAACCAATCGGTTGACGATGGTAAAGTTAATGGTTCACTTGTAACCGTGCGTGTTGCTGACGCTGATAAGTGGGCTGCCAATGCAACTCCTGCAATTGCAACAACTGCAGCAGGTGCATTTACTACAACATTTGGTACAGCAGCAGCTAACGGTATTACTGTGCCAGCTGCAGATAAGACTGCACCGACTGTATCCACAACTAAAGTAACTGGTGCTAACCAAATAACAATCACCTACAGTGAAGCTATTAAAGGTACTTCTGTAAGTCTCTACACTTATACTGTTGCAAACAACACAGTATCTGCTGTAAACGTTAATACTGATACTGTTACCTTGACACTTGGGACTAACTTGACTGGAACAAATGCAACTGCTACCGTAACTCAAGCAGTTGAAATTCAGGACGTTGCAGGTAACAAACTTGCTCCTTCTGCAGCAGTTACCGCAACTGACGGACAAGGACCGACAATCTCTTCCGTAAGCAGAACTGGTAATACAATCACTGTAAACTTCAGTGAAGCATTGGATGCAGCAACTGTTACTACAGGTGCATTTACTGTTGCAACTGGTGCTACGACTGATACACCTTCCGTAACTGGTGCTACCTTGTCTGCTGATGGCAAAACTGTTACCGTAACTGTATCTGGTGCTACATTTGGTACCGCACCTGACACAATTACTGTATCTAACGCTGTGAAAGACAAAGCAGGTAATGCTAACACTTCTGTTACAGCACAAAATATCTAATTGATATGATTAAAGGAGTCCGAGAAATCGGATTCCTTTTCTTGTCGTAATAGAAAGTATATCTTTTTGGGTTTTCGAAGGTCATTGATTTTATTGGGTTTTCGAATAATATGATTAACTGGGTGCCTGTCACCGCTCGAAAAATGTCGAAAGGGCCTACCGTATAGATGCGGTAGGCTCTTTCAATAAATTCGAACTAACTGCAAAAGGTAGTGCTAACTCGCCGCATAATTAATGGTTTGGTGCCTGTAACGCCCCGACGCCCCGATAATTGTTGAGGGATTGGTGCCTGTCACTCCCCGAAACATTTGGTTTGGTGCCTGTCACGCCCCGATAATAAATAGGTGTCAACTTGATGCCTCCTTTTCGGAGACTTTCGTCAACCAGTGGTGAGATGCCTGCAAAACAAAAGAGGCCATCGGCCTCTTACTTTTGTGCTGAAGGTTCATAAACCTCGAATATTCGGATGTCTGGCGCAACCTTTACCGAGTGGCCTAATGATTGGCGTACTTGAGGGTAAATTCTATCATTCGCAGCTTCTGCATCCTCTCTATTTTCCCAAAGGCTTACAGCTCCGTACTCTCCAACTGTATCATCAATAAAAGGTTTGGTGCCTGTCACTCCCCGAAACATTTGAATCCCGTCCGGGCCAACATGATTAAGGTTCCCGAGCAGTGCGCATGGAGCAGCTTTCGTTTTTATGTCTCTTCATTGGAAAAGGAACAACCGTATATGGATTGGGAAGTAATACTTGTAGTACACTGAAATCATCACTATACGTTTTGAATGCTGCAAAAAATTCGATTTTTCGCGATTTCGGGTGAGAGAAATGGAAATCACAGGTTTTTTGAAAAAGGAATATAAAATTCTTTCGGAAGCAGATTGGGAGAATGATCTTTCTCTTAACCAGTACCTGGAACGCGGTATTGTTCTGGTTTGCGATTCGGAAGAACGGATCATTGGAGTCGTTTCTCAAGAGAATCAGATCGTCCCTGTTGGGATTGCGTCTCTCCAAATGATTCAATCGGAAGAAGGGGAATGGGATGTCCACCCGATATGGATTGTCATAAACCATGATCAAAGAATTTTGGGTTGGATTGAACGCGAGAACCTTTACAAGTATTTCTACCACACCTTGAAGAGAAAAAAAGATCATTATGAAACAGTCCTGATGTCCCTGCCTCATGGTATTACGGTGATTGATTCGGAGGCAACCATTTGTTTTATGAATCAGGAGGAGTTGAAAACTCAAGGCGTATCTCAGCTTGAAATGCTCGGAAGACACATACGGGACGTTGATCCGGCGTCTTCGCTTGAGCAGCTGCTTTCCTGTCATGAAAAAAAGACCATAGTTAAGATAACGGACGATAAAAAGGGAATTTATACGCAAACCAATATTTTGGATAAGGGAGTACCGATCGGGGCGATTCAGGTGTATTGGGAAGCGGAGGAAATAGAGAAAATCGCCATGGGTCTTGAAGCATACACCAATCTTGCCCAGGACCTGAAAGCCGTATTTGAAACCAGCTACGATGTCATTTACGTTTCAGATGGAGAAGGAATGACTTTACGGGTTAGTTCCGCCTCTGAAAAACTCTGGGGATATAAACCGGAAGAACTGGTGGGAAAAACTGTCCATGAATTGGAAAAACAGGGAGTTTTTAAACCGTCAATTACCCGTCTTGTGTTGGAAAGGAAAGAAAAGGTTCAGACTATCCAAACGACGAAAACCGGCAGAAGACTGATGGTAGTCGGTACCCCCATCAAGAATGGGGAAGGAAACATTATCCGAGTCATTAATACTTCACGGGATATTACCCATGAAAGCAGACTTCAACTGGAGTTAGAGGATATCAAGTCACTGATGGAAGGATACAAACGGGAGTTGGAACAGCTAAGACAACTTGCAATGAAGAATGATCAGCTTGTCTTCAAGAGTGAATCAATGCGAAATGTAATTGCTCTCGCCGGTAAGGTAGCCGAGGTCGATTCCACGGTTTTAATCCTTGGTGAGTCCGGGGTGGGGAAAGAAGTTCTGGCCTCTTATATTCATCAAAATAGCCAAAGGAAGGATAAGCCATTTATTAAAGTAAATTGTGGGGCGATCCCGGAAAATTTACTGGAATCCGAACTCTTCGGATACGAAAAAGGGGCTTTTACGGGTGCTTCCAAACACGGGAAAATGGGGTTGTTCGAAGCGGCTAACGAAGGTACTTTATTTCTGGACGAGATTGGAGAAATCCCACTCTCCTTACAAGTGAAATTGTTGCGGGTTTTACAGGAGAAAGAGGTGGTACGTCTAGGAGGGACGAAGCCGGTTCGGGTTAACGTTCGAATCATTGCTGCAACTAATCGCAACTTGGAGGAAGAAGTGAAGAGAGGGCTGTTTCGTGAGGATCTCTATTATCGGTTAAATGTAGTCCCCATACGGATACCTTCACTTCGGGAACGGAGAGAAGACATTCTGCCATTGGTTCTTCATTTCATTGAGAAATTTAACAATGTACATCACTCGAACAAGTCTTTTTCCATTGAAGCGATGGAACTGTTACAAACGTACAAATGGCCCGGTAATGTACGGGAGTTGCAAAATATTATAGAACGTCTGGTGGTGTTGACGGATCAAAAACTAATCGAGGTCCATCACTTACCGGAAGCCATAATGAATGGACAGAGTGGTTCGACGGCTGTGAGTATCACGAATATCATGCCGCTGCAAGATGCGATTGACTTACTGGAAAGGCAGCTTTTAGCAATGGCCAAGGAACGATATGGAACAACCACCAAAATTGCGGAAGCGTTAGGAGTGAACCAATCTACTGTAAGCAGAAAAATCAGCAAATTTGGACTTGCAAAATAAGCTATGCATCGAGGCATAAACATTATGCATATAAGCATAACGAACCGTTCTCTCGGATTTTTGCATGGTTTATGAATTTTTTGTAACGGAAGGAGAATTGGTTTATGCAGTGGTGCATAGAAATCTTCTTCGATATTGTTTCTTTGAGATTCTATTTTCAAACAAACGATCGTTTTTCATGAAAATCGGGTGGAACTTTCCACTCGATTTATTGTTTGGCACAAAATTTGCATATTTAAATTAAATGAAAATGGGGAAAGGAGGGTAGGGATGTCTAATGTATTAAAAGCCGCAGCCATTCAGATGAATTGTATCTTGGGTAATAAAGAAGAAAATCTGGCAAAAGCGAAGAAACTGGTTGAGGAAGCTATTCATCAAGGGGCCAGGCTGATCGTCCTTCCGGAGTTATTCAATACCGGGTATCGCGTCGAAGAGAACGATTTGGATCTCGCCGAATCTATTCCTGGATTCACAACCCACTGGATGAGTGAAATCAGTGCACGAAGCGGAATTTATCTGGTCGGATGCTTTCTGGAGAAAGGTCAAACCGATGGACTCATTTATGACACTGCAGTGGCAGTTGGGCCTAACGGACTGATTGGTTCTTACCGAAAAATTCATCTCTGGGACACAGAGAATACAAGGTTTACGAAAGGTGAAGAATTTCCGGTTTTTGATCTCGGATTTGCTCGTCTCGGAATGCAGATTTGTTACGAAGTTGGATTCCCTGAAGGTGCCCGTATTTTGACATTAAGCGGTGCCGATATTGTAGTTTATCCATCGGCATTCGGCAAGGCTCGTCTTTACGCATGGGATGTGGCCACTCGTTCGAGGGCTTTGGAAAACGGTATTTATGTACTCGCGTGTAACCGTACAGGAACGGAAAAAGGCGAAACAACATTTGGAGGAACCAGTCGAATTGTAAATCCGCAGGGAATGGTCCTCGCGGAAGCTTCTCAAGAAGACGAAGTGGTTATATCCGAGATTGATCTGGATATGGTTGCAAGACAACGCAGATCGATACCTTACTTGCGAGATTTGAACAAAAGCGTTGTTTTAAAAGGCTTGGCCAGCAAATGAGAAAAAATAAGCAGGGGGTGTATAGGATGACAAATATGAAAAGAAACAATTTGGTCTCCCGGGACATTGTTCCCGTCCACGGAAAAGACCGTGTAATTAGCGGTTTTGGTTTCTTTAATATTTGGGTAGGTATGGCGGTGATTATTGCCACCTTCATGATTGGCGGGAACGGAATTGATTCCATGTCGATCTGGGGTGTCGCATCTGCGATTTTAATCGCCAACCTCGCGATTGCATTAATCGGGAGCCTAAGCGGAGACATCGGAATTGAGCATGGTTTGTCCTTTGCCGCTTATATGCGTGCGCCTTTTGGTACCGCCGGTGTCCATTTGCCAGCAGTTAGCCGGGGAATTGTAGCCGCAATCTGGTTTGGTATTCAAACCTATCTAGGGGCAATCGCGATCAATGCGCTTGTTGCCAAGATGACAGGCTTTGACTCCTGGTTCGTCTGGTACGTTGTTTTTGCGGCGGTTCAAATTATTAATACGGCAATGGGAATCAAAGCGATCGACCGATTTGCAGTGGTTGCCGCGCCATCCATTATCGTCATCTCATTCTGGCTCCTGTTTAAGATGAGTGGAATGGCTGAAGCGAAAGGTATCGATATCTTGGCGTATGAGGGAACAAAAACCACCACTTCCTGGTTCTTGGTAATGGTAGCGAACATGGGATTCTGGTCTGCATTAGCGGTCGACATTCCGAACATTACCCGTTATATTAAAACCACAAAAGGGGAAAAAAGCTGGGTAAAGCGAAATTGGAACAGCTTCTGGCCTCATATAACGGCTTTGCCGTTGGTTCAAACCTTTATGGGTGTGATTGGTGCCGTCAGTATCCTCGGTGCAGGAAACTGGAATCCGATTGAAGTAATTCAAGGAACGGCATCCGGTTGGGCATATGTAGTTCTTCTTTTGATGATTGTGTTGGCACAATGGTCCACCAACACCGCAGCTAACCTTATTCCGGCCGCCCTTACATTTGTCAATGCCGGTGCGGGTATCCGGATGTCAATGGTAACAGGAATTGTTCTTGCAGGAATAGTCGGAACCATCGTTCAACCTTGGGCAATCCTCAACCAGTTGTTCACATACCTCGGGTATTATGGTGCAATTCTCTCGGCTGTTGCGGGGATCATCATCTGTGACTACTACGTGATTCGGAAACGTCGTCTCAATGTTAATGATCTCTACAGGGAAGACGGACAGTTTAAATACGATGGCGGAGTGAACTTGGCCGGTATGTTGGCCTGGATTATCGGAGGCGGTTTGGCCCTGTATTTCATGGAATATATGTATCTTGTTGGATTCCCGGTTGGATTTATTGCTTACTATGTTCTGATGAAAGGTTGGTACTTGAACCGGCACAAGCAGGCTGAAGTTGAATCCAATTACTCAGATGAGTATCTTGGAACGACTGCTGGCCGGGATTGGGATATTCCGTTTGAAGTTGGAGTTCCTTCCGGAAAATCAGTAACAACCGAGGCCGTATAACTGGATCCCGGATCCTTGCAAAAAGGATTTCTACTAAATTATGTCTAATATTTGTAATAATTATAACTTTATGAAAAGGGGCAGTGATCTGAATGACCAGGAAAAAGGAAATCTTTGTTGCATATGGAGTCGACGTAGATGCAGTAGCAGGTTGGCTTGGTTCTTATGGTGGTGAAGATTCGCCGGATGACATTTCACGGGGCCTTTTCGCAGGTGAAATAGGGACTCCCCGTCTCCTGAAACTTTTTGATAAATATAATTTAAAAACAACGTGGTTTATCCCGGGTCACTCGATCGAGACATTCCCCGAGCAAATCCGTATGGTGGTAGAGGGCGGTCACGAAATTGGAATCCACGGATATTCCCATGAAAATCCAATTGCCATGACCCCGAAGCAGGAAGAGGACGTTCTCCTCAAATGTATCGACCTGGTTGAAAAAGTTTCCGGTAAACGTCCGACTGGTTATGTTGCTCCTTGGTGGGAGTTCTCCAACGGTACCAATGAGCTGCTCTTGAAGCACGGGATTAAGTATGACCACAGCTTAATGCACAACGATTTCCATCCCTACTATGTTCGTGTAGGAGATAAGTGGACCAATATCGACTATGAACTGGAAGCTCACCAATGGATGAAGCCGCTTGAACGGGGTGTAGAAACAGATCTCATTGAAATTCCTGCTAACTGGTACCTGGATGATCTTCCTCCGATGATGTTTATCAAGAAATCCCCGAACAGCCACGGTTTCGTAAATCCGCGGGATATTGAGCAAATGTGGAAGGACCAGTTCGATTGGGTTTATCGTGAACATGACTATGCGGTATTCACAATGACCATTCATCCGGATGTGAGCGGAAGACCGCAAGTTCTGCTGATGCACGAACGTTTAATCGAATACATCAACGGCCACGAAGGGGTTCGCTGGGCGACATTCGATGAAATTGCCGACGACTTTAGAAACCGTTTCCCAAGAAACAAATAATTTGGAAGGGCAAGCTTTTACGGCTGATCGAATTGATCAGCCTGCTTATTTTTAAAATACTGCAACCGGAGGGATAGAAAATGTGTGTGCTTTGCGGTGAATCCGTGATGCAAATCCATTGGACGGATCGAAAGATCGAGAGTAACGGGAACGGGTCTGCAGTGGTAGTCGGGCAATATCAAAGATCTCGTCAACGAGACCGCCACCACCGGACACGTGTTACCAACAAAATTCTTCGCTATTACGGTCTGACATTGGAGGATTGGACTGGAAGCAAATACGTCCTTCGTGATAAAAAGGGGCGTACTGAGATTATTCATGACCTGGGAGCATTGTGGCCGGCTGCTGAAAAAATAGTTGGTCGGCCGCTCGATCCGCTGGACCCTTTATTGATCGGGCATCTGCTATCGAATCAAAGGCAATAGGGAGACAAGAACATGAGAAGTAACACTAAAAAGCGACCGGTAACAGTGGTTACGGGATTTCTCGGAAGCGGCAAGACCACTCTTTTGAATAAGGTTCTTTCGGAGCCAAGTATGAAAAATACCGCCGTTTTAGTAAATGAGTTTGGGAAAGTTGGTCTTGACCATCATTTGCTTCGAAAAATTGACGAGCAGACAATTCTTCTGGGCGGCGGGTGTCTTTGTTGTACTGTAAGGGATGATCTCGTAAAGGCTCTTAAAGATCTACTGGATATGGATCAACGCGGGGTCATTTCGCGTGTGGAACGTATAATCATAGAAACAAGTGGTCTTGCCGATCCGGCGCCGATTATTTTTACTATTTTAACCGACCCGGTTCTTCAACACCATTACTATGTTGATCTGGTGCTTGTAACTGTAGATGCGGTCAATGGGAACTTGCACCTGAGCCGGCAGCCGGAATCGATAAAACAAATTTCGGCTGCAGACAAGATAATTGTTACAAAAACTGATATCGCAACACCGGAGGTTATAACCGACCTAATTGCACGACTTCAAAGTCTAAACCCTTCCGTCCAGATTTTAGAGGCTCTTTCAAGTGAAGTAGCTCTTGAAGAATTATTTCGTTCCCAAGAAATGGAGCATACACAAACAAAAAATAAAGTTGTATCGTTTGATACTACTCGAATGAACGATGGTGCTCACGTCCCTGATACCCGTTCCATATCACTCACGTTTGATAAACCGCTCGACTGGACTGCATTCGGTCTTTGGCTTAGCATGTTGCTGCATGCTCGGGGACAGGATGTACTCCGGGTCAAAGGGCTTATAGATGTAGGGGAGGAAGGCCCTGTTGTACTTAATGGCGTACAACATATCATTCATCCGCCGCAGCACTTAGCCAGTTGGCCAAGTGACGACTGCCGTTCCCATCTTGTTTTTATCATGAGATCGATTGATGCTTCTGATATTCTAACCTCATTAAGCGCATTTCAGAGCGTGCTGGGGGCCAGCCCAATATTACTTGAAACCAACGTACACGTATAATGGAAAGGAAAGAATAGGAGAAAAGGGTGAACCAGCGATTAAGACGTTCCGGATAGAAGGACGTCTTTTTTATATTGTGAAAGATGCTTAAAGGTTTGGTGAAGGTTTGGTGCCTGTCACTCCCCGAATCATGTCGAAAATTTAGGGTTGAAAAGAGGGTAGGTGTAAAGTAAGATGGGTGTATAAAAGAATCGAATATATGTTCGTGTTTGAAGGAGTGAATAGGTTGACGGTCAAGATCACCAGTATTGGATTGAAAGGACTGGAAGGGTATCGGGTAGAGGTAGAAGTACATTTACTGCCGGATCAGCCGTCCATGGTCATTGTTGGTTTGCCGGATGCTTCTGTGCGAGAAGCGAAGGAGCGCGTCCTGGCTGCAATGCATTCGTTGGGCAATGAACAGCCATCCAAAAAGATTATTGTGAATTTATCGCCGCCTGAACAGAAGAAAAACGGTCCGCTGTTCGATTTGGCAATGGTGATTGGAATTTTAAAAGCCAGCGGTATCATAAAGGAAAGGATTCCTCAAAACATAGCCTTTCTTGGGGCGTTGTCGTTAGACGGATCCATTCGTTCGGTAGATGGGCTATTGTCAGTGGTTCTGGCAGCTAAACGCATCGGCATTGAAATGGTATATCTTCCTGAAGACTCCTCGATCCCCATTTCCCAAATCCCTGGCATTCGCTGTATTGCAGTCCGGCATGTAAAAGAAGTCTTGCAATCTTTATCCGGACAAGAACTGCACCCCCTCACTTCTATACCTTCAACCGCCGCTATCCATGTATCATCTCCCCATTCTAAGCGAGACTTCCGGCATATTCTTGGACATCAACAGGCGAAACGTGCGCTAGAAATTGCCGCTGCAGGGGGTCATCATGTGTTTATGTCAGGTCCCCCGGGTTGCGGGAAAAGTTTGTTATCAGAGACCTTCCCATCGATTTTACCCACGTTATCAGATGAAGAGTCATTAGAAGTGATGAGTATCTATCAATTAGCACAGATTCCTGGTCCACCCGTTCGAATCCCTCCATTCAGACAGCCTCATCATTCCGCTTCTTATGTGTCCATCGTCGGTGGCGGTGCGAGTCCTCGTCCTGGAGAAGTTTCCCTTGCCCACCATGGTGTCCTCTTTCTTGACGAAATGGGCGAGTTTACGAAAAAAACGCTGGATACGCTTCGTCAACCGATTGAAACAGGTAAAGTGACCATAAGCAGGGCGTCTGGTACGGTGACTTATCCCGCCCGTTTTCTTCTTCTTGGAGCCATGAATCCTTGTCCTTGCGGTTATCTCGGGTCAAAAACACATTACTGTTCCTGCACGCCGAAACAACTTGAGTTGTACCGAAATCGTATATCCGGCCCCATCTTTGACCGAATGGATATTATTCTCAACTTACAGCCCGTTCAGTTGGAAAGGGAACAAATAAACGGAGAATCGTCAGAAAACATTCGTGAAAGAGTGATGAAAGCCAGGGAAAGACAATATGAGCGTTATGGCAGCAACCTGACAAATAGCATTGTGCCGGTCGAACTTCTGCTTTCTCAGTCTCTTCCTGCCAATCAAAAGCGAATGCTGGAGCAAACGGCCAGTACTCAGGCCTGGAGTAACCGTGTACAAATGAAGGTCATCCGGCTTGCACGGACGATTGCCGATTTGAAAGGGGAAGCAAACATCACAGATGAAGCGATTTGGGAAGCCGTTACCCTCCGGCGAGTGACTCAGTCACAAAAGTCTTCCCGGCTAGCGAGGTGAGGAGATGGGGAGGAAGAAGCGAATATGGATTTCACAATGTTACTATCACATTGTAAGCCGTGGGAATCGTCGAGATCCCTTGTTTATCGATATCCATGATTTTGAAGCGTTTTTCCACATCCTCCGTCAAGTCCATGAAAAAACCCCGTTTTCCTTAGCCTCTTATTGTTTAATGACCAACCACTATCACCTCCAGCTCCGTTCCTCCAACCAACCGGTCTCCAAAGTGATGTCCCTTATTAACAAACGATACGCAACCTATTACAATACCCGCTATCGTCTCAGCGGCCATGTGTTTGAAAAGCGGTTTTATGACAAGGCGATTGAGACGAAAGAGGGAATGCTCGAAGTCAGCCGCTATATCCATTTGAATCCCGTCCGGGCCAACATGATTAAGGTTCCCGAGCAGTACGCATGGAGCAGCTTCCGTTTTTATATCTCTTCATTTGAAAAGGAACAACCGTATATGGATTGGGAAGTTCTTTTGGATTATTATTCAGGGGACTTACGAGAGAAGCAACAAAAGTATTACGAATTTGTTCGTCAGGAAATGGAATAACAGTTTGGTGCCTATCACGCCCCGATAAAAAACCCACGCTTCTACAGTCTCACATGGTGCCACAACCAAGAAACTCAATCATTACGGTGCGGACCACTGTTGGAGTCAATCTCACATTTTACAAGTCGTGCAGGGCAGGAATATACTGGTCATTTGACGTATTAATCAATTGATGCTGATTGCATTTTTTTATTCATTGATGCAAAATGTAGTTAATCAGGGGGTGGTAATATGATGTTAAGCGACCGGGATTTGCACAAATTGGCGATTGAACAGGAGATCGTTAAACCATATGATCCAGCCAGGTGTGAGGGCGCTACCATTAACCTAACCCTTGATAAGACAGTACTTAAATATATATCAAATGAGCCAATAACGCTCGGTAAAAAAGTTACTCGTAACCAATACCGGGAGGTTGACCTGTCAGGTGCTGAATTTTGGCTGCAGCCTGGAGAATCGGCTCTGATTCAAACCAACGAGTTTATTCATGTTCCGGAAAATATGGCCGCACTTGTTCTTGAAAGGTTCGGGGTAAAATCACTCGGACTGATAGTCAGTCCTGGTCATTACTTAAATCCGGGGTATCGCGGAAAGATTACATTGGTGGCGGTGAATAACTCACCTGTACGATTACAACTTGTCGCGGGAATTGAGATATGCCAATTGTCTCTCATCCAATTATCATCGAATCCATTAAAACCCTATGGTCAACAAGATGGTAAATATATGGATGCGAAGGATGTAAGCATATCTAAGCTTCATCTAGATGAAGAAATTCAGGAATTTTTACGGCTGAAAGGGATACAAAAGGTTTCCGATGAAATGGCAAGGGATTTGGGCGAGCATTTAATGGATCATATTCGCCGGTCTGCTAAAAGATTGGCAGATATCCTTCGTGAAGAGGAAGGCAAACGAAAAGATGAGTGATTTGCGCGAAATAGTTCGCCGTCATGTTGAAGAGGAAACATTAAAACAATACTTGGGGGAAGGTTACGCTGCAACGCCCTTTCCGGAGAAGCAAAGATTGCTGGATGTGTTGAGAACCCGTGGTGAAATCGATCGTGAAATCAGACGGATTGTTAATGCGTATCTGGAAGAGTTAGAACAAGACTCTCCGAAGAAAAAGCAGCGTTTTTGGGGAAACATTGCGTTGTTAATAGTGAATTTAGTTTGTACTGCAATGATTTCTTATGCAGTTAATATAACTAACTGGCCAGTAGTGATTGCGTTTAGCGTAGTTCTGCTTATTGCTCATTTAGTTAACACATATTTAATAGGCAAATAAAGGGCTCTAATGGGGGCCCTTTATTTGCTTGGAGTTAGGCCTTTCTAAGGTTCTTCCGGCATATTCCTGGACATCAATAGGCGAAACGTGCGCTAGAAATTGCCGCGGCAGGGGGTCATCACGTAGGTTTTTGGTGCCTATCACGCCTGACCAACAACTATCACCCCCAGCTCCGTTCCTCCAACCAACCGGTGCCAAAGTGATGTCCCTTATTAACAAACAATACGCAACCTATTACAATACCCGCTATCGTCTCAGCGGCCATGTGTTTGAAAAGCGGTTTTATGACAAGGCGATTGAAACGAAAGAGGGAATGCTCGAAGTCAGCCGCTATATCCATTTGAATCCCGTCCGTGCCAACATGATTAAGGTTCCCGAGCAGTACGCATGGAGCAGCTTCCGTTTTTATGTCTCTTCATTTGAAAAGGAACAACCGTGTCCCGCTACAGTTTCCCACTGGTTTGGTGCCTGTCACCACCCGAAAAATGGTCAACAAGGTAAAGGTGATATTATGACGAATCTTGGCTTCAAACGGGCGAGAGACATAAGATACAGCTTTGCATATCAATATCCTGATTGGGTCAAGTATTGGGACTTTGAAAAAAACAATGTTAACCCATACACGATATTCCCACGCAGCGGGTACTACGCCTGGTGGACTTGCTCGCAAGGTCATAGTGTTCGCATCAAAGTGAGGAGTCGGCTTCGTTATAAAGAGTGCAAAAAGTGCGCGAGTATGAAAATGGTGGTAAAGGGTTCTCTGCAGGAAAAGCACCCAAATATTGCCAAGGAATGGGATTATCAAAAGAATTATCCATTAACCCCTAAAAATATAAAACCGCGATCCGGAAGGAAATTTTGGTGGATCTGTCCTGAGAAACAACATAGTTACTCTGCCAGTCCAGATAACCGTGTAGGCCACGGTTCACGATGTCCGTATTGCTACGGAAGCAAAAAATGGATCGATCAGTAGAGTGAGGTAACATGAACATTTACCAAAATAACCTTGGATCAGAATGCCCTCCGTGGGAGAACCGCAATGATCGGAAATCCGGCATTGAATACTCAGATCCGTTTATAAAGAATCTTGGTCTCGGGTGTCTTGATTGAAAACAGATGAAAAGATTTGTCCCCAAATGGAAACAAGTGTCTCCAACTTCTCATCCTCCGTGAATTGTCCCCAATCCACTTGCGCTTGTTGATATCCGTGTGTTTCCGACCGCCTGAATCAAATCAAAAGAAAGCTCTCTGAAGTGTTGAGGAATTGACAATCAATACAAAGTGGGCGTATGATTTTTGTATATTCAAATAATCAAATATTCGGAGAGAAGAAGGGTTACAGACATGAAGTGGACGGGACGATTTGAAGGCTATAACTTGGGATCATTCCGGAAAGATTGCATTTCAGGATTGATTGTCGGAATCATTGCCATTCCTTTGGGAATGGCATTTGCCATTGCATCTGGGGTGAAACCGGAGTACGGTATCTACACCACTATCATCGCAGGTATTTTAATTTCCATGTTTGGAGGCTCAAGATTTCAGATTGGAGGCCCCACTGGTGCATTTATTCCCATTTTGTTTGGGATTGTCATGCAATTTGGATATGAAAACTTGCTTATTGCCGGATTTTTGGCGGGTATCATGCTCGTTTTGATGGGAATTTTTAAGCTGGGGACTCTCATCAAATTTATTCCTCGCCCCGTGACCATCGGATTTACAGCAGGTATCGCTGTAATTATTTTCTCTGGACAAATTGCTAATTTCCTGGGGCTTAGCGAGATTCAAAAACATGAGGATTTCCTTTCCAACATGAAAGAAATAGGGATGCACATTTCTACGATCAATCTTTATAGTGTGATTACGGCTTGCATTTGTTTGGTCATTATTTCGGTAATCCCACGACTGTTCCCAAAAGTTCCAGGATCACTGGTTGGGCTTGTCATTTCGAGCATTGTAGCCACGTTATTATTTGAAGGGAAAGTGGCCACAATCGGGTCCACTTTCGGGCCTATACCAAGCACATTGCCGAGCTTTCACTTTCCTGAGATTACTCCGGAAAGAATCAAACAACTGCTGGCTCCTGCATTTATCATTGCAATGCTAGGCGGGATTGAATCCCTCTTATCGGCAGTCGTGGCAGACGGAATGACGGGCAATCGGCACCATAGCAACCGGGAGTTGATCGGTCAAGGAATCGCCAATTTGGTGACTCCATTATTCGGCGGAATCCCGGCTACCGGCGCAATCGCCCGGACGGCAACCAATATTAAAAATGGCGCAGTATCGCCCATGTCTGGTATCATTCATGGGCTTGTGGTATTACTCGTGTTGATGCTGCTTGCTCCTTATGCATCTCATATACCTTTGGCCAGCATGGCTCCCATTTTGATGGTTGTAGCCTGGAACATGAGTGAACGTAAAGAATTTGCCCACGTTATCAAAACCAAGACAAGCGATTCTGTGGTATTGCTGATTACTTTTCTGCTTACGGTATTTACGGATTTGACAACCGCTGTGCAAGTCGGTCTGATCCTTGCTGTGATTTTGTTCGTTAAACGGATGAGCGAAATCTTGACTGTAGCCAAAGTGCTGCCCGACCCGTCTGCAAAACATGAAAAGGTAAAACCACATATGGTGACGGAAGGTCACGATTGTCCTCAACTAAGTATCTTCACCGTGGAAGGAGCTCTATTTTTCGGTGCGGCAACCTTGTTTGAACAATCCATTATGAGCACGATCCATTATCGTCCTAAAATATTGCTCCTCAGAATGGGGAAGGTTCCTTTCATGGATACCACGGGTGAATCCAATCTGGCCAGTGTGGTCAAAGATTTTAAAAATCATGGTGGGATGGTAATTATTTCAGGCATTCAACCCCAACCCAAAGAAGTACTGCAACGTACCGGACTTTATGGATATATTGGGCAGCGGCATTTCTTTGAACATACTGGGGAAGCCATTGATTTCGCCCTGACCCAATTGGAGCATAACAAATGTTTAGGGTGCCAGAATTTTGCCTTTCGGGAATGTGCTTATTTGTCATCGAACGTAACGAGTGAAAAGTGGGATGTCTGTCATAATACGAAGAATGGGGGATTGTCCGTTGAATCTTGAGTTGCAACAATTCAAAGCAGATTTTTTTAAAGCATTGGGGCATCCATTACGGATTCGAATTCTGGAATTGCTATCTGAGGGAGACAAAAACGTCAATGAACTGCAAGCGTTAATTGGAAGCGAAGGTTCCGCTGTTTCCCAGCAGCTTTCGATTTTACGGAACAAAAACATCGTGTACGGGACTAAGGATGGAAATAAAGTTACGTACTCGCTTCGTGATCCTATGATCATCGAGCTCTTAGCTGTCGCCCGCCAAATCTTTAACAATCATTTGATTGATACGATTTCGATGTTGGATCGGTTCAATGAGGAATAATAACAGGAAACGTAATCTTCCTGTTCAACCTCTTCAGGTAAGGTGAAAGAATAGTGCTCCATAATATTAATGTGCTCATGGCCTAGACCACCCTTGAACTGTTCGTAAATTGATCTCCTGCTTTGATTCCTCTTGTGGTGAACATGCTTCGAAAAACTACCAACTCCCTGCTCCTGCCCCGGGCGCTCAGATGCTCGAAACGATGAAATCCACTTCCGAACAAGCTTGCACAAAACATTTCTGACTGTAACTCACTGCAGGGACTTGAAAATAAGTAGGGCCTTAGACCTATTTTCGTTTAAAACATGCTCCCTTGGATAGTATGATCAATCCATATATTTCAGCCGTTCCAACAAACTTATTTTTGCTTCTCCTGCGGTTCGAAATCGTTGCAGGTCTCTAAACCAAAGTTGTGCTACTGGATCAAAGAAGCTCACGAACCGGTCCGCAATGATGCGATTCCCGGACACCACTTGCTTCGCTTGAACGATCGATTTTCTCGTCAACGTGATGGCTTCGCCTAGCTTTTCTTTCATCGCCTTGATGGAAGATATGCCTTGTCCTTTGCATCATCCAACCATTAAAACCACCTCAAAAAAGGATTTTGAGGGGCTGCGTTGAATTCATGAACATAGGAATTCGCACCTCTGGACTGGTTATCTTGACAATGACAATTTCCATTTAGAGGCTTCGAATTCCTTTTATTTTTACTGAAAGCCCCGGACTTTTTGAGGGTTAACTAATTAGTGCAAAGATCAAGCCGTGCCGTCACTGCCAAATGCAGTGGCGGCTTAAATCATTCTCGAACATGGGTGGGACTTAAAGATTTTTCCTGATTTTCGGCTTGAAAGATAGGGCGAGAGTTGGTAACCGTCGAATAATGTGATGTGAAGACGGACTGTTAATCGTAGTTAATTCCGTATACATGAATAGGGGATGGAGTGTCAAGTGGATGCTGGAAGATTCGGTTCTACGAGAATTGATTAGCCAAGCCCAGCAAGGGAACGAACGAAGTCGGCAAGAAATTATCGAAGTCAGCAAAGTGTTTTTGGAAAAGATAACCTCCAAAATTTGCAAACGGATCATCACTTGGAATGATGACGAGATGAGCATCAGCCTGATCGCATTTAATGAGGCGATCAGCAGGTATGATAAAACTCACAATGAAAACTTTTACGGGTATGCCAAGGTGATTATTCAGTCCAGACTGATTGATTACTTTCGAAAAGAGGGTCGCCAACAGGCTGCTGTTAGCCTCGACAATGTGTCAAACGGCAGGGGCGGTGAGGAATACGAGCTGAGTCCTGCTGAAATAAAACAAGCATACGACGACTATCTGGAACAGCAGCAAATTCAAGAAAGAATTGAAGAAATTCAGGTCTATAGTACCAGGCTCGAAGATTTCGGGATTCATTTGGAAGATTTGGAAGATGCCTCTCCCGGTCGGGCGGATGCACGAAAGAATCTTGTTCAGGTTGCGAACGAGTTTGTCAAATACCCGCATCTGGTAGAGTTGTTTCTCAAAACCAAACAGCTGCCGCTTAAGCAGATACTGGATTTTGTTCAGGTTAGCCGGAAAACGGTGGAACGGGGGAGGAAATATTTGATTGCCCTGATTATCATATTAATCTCCGATGACCTTCCTCATCTGAAATCATCGATTCAATTCCCGGACTTGGAAAGGAGGGTCGAATAGTGGATCAAACAAAAGGCCTGGTCATGAAAATTACAGATCGATATATGGTGGTTATGTGTGATGATGGTATATTTCGCAATCTTCCGCTGCCGGAACAAATTCCAAGTGTGGGAGAGAGAATTGGCGTTCCGCTCCGTAAGAAGAAACAGATTTCACTTTCCTGGTTGTCTGCGGTGGCTGCTATATTCTTAATTTTCTTGGGTTCAATAATCTGGTTTCAACTGCAGCCCAAATACTCTCATGTAGTGGCGATTGATATAAATCCCAGTCTCGAGTTGTATTTGAATTCGGAAGGGCGTGTGATGCAGGCTCGTTCACTTAACCAGGATGCGGAAACCCTGCTAAAGAACCTTTCTGTTGATTCATTGATCCTAAACGATGCCATTCAACTTGTTCTGAGAAAATCAGTGGATCTGGGGTATATCAAAAAAGAGAAGGAAAATCTGATTATGGTGACTGTGGCGAAGTTGAAGGGGAAATCAGAGATAATTCCCAAGACCATTGAGTCTCTTGTCACAAAGACCCTGCAATCCGAAAATATAGACGGTTTCGTTAGAGTGGAGCAAGCTGACAAATCCTTGTATAAAGAATCAAAGCAAAAAGGTCTTTCTCTAAATAAATTGACTCTTGAAAAGCAAGCGGAGCAACGCGGGATTCCAATGGACTTTGAGAAAGCGGCATCCGATTCTATTCAGCAAGTATTGCAAAAAGCAGGTGTCAGCAAGGAAGAATTTTTTGTGCCGATTTCAACGAATACAAAAAAAGATCAGAAGGAGAAAACGGGAGATCAATCGTCTAGTCAAAAGAATGAACGGGAGCAACAACAAAAATTTTCCCCCATGCCACCTGGGGATGGAATCAGTAAAACGAAGAAAAGCCCAATTCAACCAAACTCGACCTCGGATGCATCGAAATCGGATCTTGACAGTTCCGAGAATTACCAGTCCGAAGGGCATGATACAGAGGATTCAGAGTCAGATAGTACTGCGTCCAAGGGATCTGGTGCAGGTACAAGTCCAAAGAATTCAACATCTACTTCGACCCGCCCGGAGCCGGTATCGACCGAGAATGGTACAACAGAGAGTGACGTCACCAACAGTAACACAAAGAAAAATGGTTCAATAGGCAACAATCCGACTGAAAACGATTCAACTGATAACGATTCCAAAGATGAAGTTTCTACAAATTCCGATTCGACCGACCAAGATGCAATGCAAAGTGACCTTCCGCAAATTCAAGTCCCCCGTCAATAAGATAATAGATCCATTCGAAGAAGCCGGCTACCCAGCCGGTATTTTTTATGTTTTCAAGACAAATAAAAAAATTAGAGAAAATCTACTAACCTACCCCCACATTCCAAACACTACTTTCGTATAACAAACTAGCAATCCAAATTTTTCATACAATTGGAGGTTATGTTCCAATGAAAAAGTTGACCGTTCTATCGCTTGCATCTATGTTGGCAATTACCCCGGCAGCATCAAGTTTTGCAAGTGCTGCACAAGCTGTTTCTCCTACTGCGAAAACAGGATCTGCATTAGATACAACATCTATTATTAACGAATTAAAGAATCAACAAAATCAGGATCAGTATGGCCAGCAACGGATTGACCAGGATGTGAATGGTGAGGATTTGGACAAGCTCGATAAAGAACAGCTGGATGCAGCTCAAGAGAAAGCGATTGAGGTTGTGTTGGACAAGCTGTTGGAAGTGGGTAAGGAGAAAAAAGGAAATCTGAACGATGAGGAAATTAGTGCGATCATTGAAAAGTTGACAGAAATACTGATGCAGCAAGGTGAAGCTTCATCGGAGGAAGTTGCGGAAGATCTGGTAGAAGAGAAAATTGAGCTTGATGTCGAGGATGGCACGGCTTCAGAAGAAGAAGTCGGTATTCTGGTCACTCTCAAAATGAAAAAGAATAAAGATGAGGAAGCAGTGACAGCAGTGGAAAAAGCGCTTGCCGCAAATCCGAATTACGATTCCTTATATGGCTTATTGAGCGAAATCTTCCAAAGTGTAGGCAATACTGAGAAAGTAAAAGTGTATGTAGGGGGGAAGCAGCCCAATTTTGATGTACAGCCGCTTATTGAAAACGGACGTACGATGATTCCTGTCCGGGCTGTAACTGAGGCGTTGGGTGCTCAGGTTGATTGGAAAAATGAAACTCAAACTGTTGTGATCAAAAAAGAGAATGTAATCATTGAACTTCCTTTAGGAAGTAATTCAATAAAGCTAAATGGGCAGACAATAGCTATTGATGTGCCGGCTCAAGTTAAAGACAACCGAACCTTGGTTCCTGTGCGGTTTATTTCGGAGTTTCTTGGTCATCAAGTGGGATGGGATCCAAATTCAAATATGGTGATTGTAAAGTAACGGAAGTAAAAATGGCTGGGGAAACTCATGTGTCGAATTCTGACGAAAGAGTTTTCCTGGTCAAATTAGGAAAAATGAGTTCTTTTTATGAGGGGTTTGACGATAGGTGTCGAAATCTATAAGTGAAAGTGGTAATTCTACCGGTATCTGCGCGCGAGATCGCAATAAGGGGTTGTAAGAACTATGGCTGAATCGACACAGGAGATCGAACTCCGGGAAATGTTTGAAATCCTTCAAAAAAGATGGAAGATGATTTTTTCCCTTACTTTGATTGCGACATTGGCTAGTACACTTATTACTTTTTTTCTGATTACTCCAAAGTACCAGGCTTCGACGGAACTTCTTGTAAACAAAACAGAGAGGGATTCTTCGGCGGTATATAACTTTAACGATATCCAGACCGACTTGAAGCTGACCGAAACCTACAATGTGATTATCAAGAGTCCTCGAATTCTTGAGCAAGTGATTCAACAGCAGCAATTGGAGACCACCTCATCAGAACTAACCAGACAGGTGAAGGTCTCTACTGTCAAGAATTCGCAAGTGATATCCATTACCGTGACCGATTCGGATTATGAACAGGCTGCCATGATAGCCAATGCAATTGCTTCGACATTTAAAAAAGAGATTGTAAAAATCATGAGGGTCGATAATGTTCAAATTCTTGCAGAAGCTCAACAGGATATAGTGGCCGATCCGGTTAGCCCAAAGACAATACTCAATATCTCTTTGGGACTCATTATCGGTCTGATGGTCTCCGTCTCCCTTGCTTTGCTGCTGGAATATCTGGATACCACATTACGGACCGAAGAACAAATCGAGGTCGTACTTGGTTTGCCGGTAGTAGGCAGTATTGCTCCGATTACCAAAGAACATCTTCGTTCGAATACCCCAGGCGGATTTGAAGGCCGGTTGAGAAGAGGGAGTGAGTCTTATGATGCGTAACCGAAATCTACGTGAAAATAAACTCGTCACTGTGATAAATCCGAAGTCGCCAATTTCGGAAGCGTATCGGACACTACGGACGAACATCCAATTTTCCAATATTGACAAGGAACTGAAGACCATTATGGTGACCAGTTCGGGTCCGGCGGAAGGCAAAACAACCACGGCCAGCAATCTGGCGGTAGTGATGTCCCAAGATCATAAGAGGGTTCTCTTGGTGGACTGTGATCTGCGAAGACCCACTGTTCATCATGCGTTTGCTGTACCAAATCGAATTGGAGTCACCAATGTATTGATTGGGTCTACTGCGTTGGATCTTGCGGTCCAAAGCGGACCAATCGACAATCTGCAGATTTTGCCTTCCGGTCCGATCCCTCCCAATCCGGCCGAATTATTGTCATCAAAACGAATGGGCAATCTGCTGGATGAACTACAGGATCAATACGATCTTGTTTTGCTTGATGCACCACCGGTTTTAGCCGTTACAGATGCCCAAATCCTTGCGAGCAAAGTGGACGGGGTACTCCTGGTCGTGAAAAGCGGCCACACAGATCGTGGCATGGCTCTGAAAGCCAAGGCCATGTTGGACAATGTTCATGCAAATATTATGGGGATCGTATTGAACAATCGAAAGGCAAATCGGGGTCACTACTACTATTATTATAGGAAATAAGTAATTGGGGGTGGGAGAGTTGATAGACATTCACAGTCATATATTGCCCGGTGTCGATGACGGAGCCAAAAATCTGGACGAAGCCGTCAATATGGCTCTTATGGCCTATCGAGATGGTATTCATACAGTTGTAGCCACTCCTCACCATAAAAATGGGGTCTATCATACTTCTGCAGAACTTATTGTGGAGCTTGTCGGCGAATTAAATTCTATCCTGTTGAATCGAGGGATTCCGGTTACTGTACTCCCTGGGATGGAACCCCATGTCTATTCCGATTTCTGTAATGATTTATTGGACGGCACAATCCTAACCTTGAACCGAAACAAGAAATATGTTTTTCTTGAGCTGCCTTATGACCAGGTTCCACGGTACCTGAATCAGATCATATTTCAAATTGTGCTAGCCGGGTTTATTCCAATCATTCCTCATCCAGAACGGAATTACTCGATTCGTAAGCAGCCCGATATCTTGTACGAAGCAATTAAACGCGGGGCGCTTAGCCAACTTACAGCGGGCAGCTTATTAGGGGCATATGGGAAACCGATTCAGGATTTGAGCGAAAAACTGATCGAACACAACATGGTGCACATCATCGCCTCAGACGCACACAATACAGGGAAACGTCGACCTGCTTTAGCTGAAGCTTATTCACTAATTGAACAAAAGTGGGGAAAGGAAATCTTCATCGAATTTATGGATAATGCGAAAGCAATCATAGATGGCAAAGATATTTATACTTTGCATCCTGAAAAATTCGTCAAGAAGAAGTTGTTCGGAATTTTTTGAAATATGCGGGGAAATGTCGGGGATTTGTAGGGGTTTATGTGGATTCCTATCGAAGTGAGGAGAGGGGATCCATGCAAACATTAGTAAAATCTTTAATCCAAATCAATTGGAATTCTTACGTTAAACGGATGATGGATGTGGTGTTATCGTCGGTTGGCATTGTCATACTGCTTCCGGGTTTTTTGCTGCTCTGGATCTTGGTGAAAATCGATTCACCGGGGCCTGCCATCTTTAAGCAAAGACGGATCGGGAAAGATGGAGTGCCTTTTGAAATATTTAAATTTCGGACCATGATTGCGAATGCGGAAGAAAGGTTAAAGGGGGATCCGCAACTTTACCAAAAATATCTGGATAATAACTATAAGCTTGAACCGGAAGAAGATCCCCGGATTACGAAACTGGGCCACTTTTTACGGAAGTCAAGTTTAGATGAAATCCCACAATTGTTCAATGTTCTGAAAGGAGATATGAGTCTTGTTGGTCCCCGACCGGTGGTGAAAGAAGAACTTCAAGAGTATAAAGATCGAGTAAATGACTTTTTGTCCGTAAAGCCGGGCATAACAGGATATTGGGCAGTCAGTGGTAGAAGTAATGTTGTCTACCCGGAACGAGTCGATGTGGAATTGTATTATGTTTACCACCAGTCATTGGTGTTAGATATAAAGATCCTATTAAAAACTGTTGTTACTGTATTGAAGCGGGATGGGGTTTATTAGACTTCTTTTCACGAGATACCAATAACACACCGAAACAGGCCCCAACAAGATCAAGAATGACATCTTGAATAGCAGCGTAACGGAGAGGAGTTGTGGACTGGATCCATTCATCAGCTGTTGCAATAAGAAATATAAACAGAAGAATGATGGTTCCCTTCCAAATTCCCCTGGTTTTATAGGGACGAATCAATAAATATGTAAGTATCGCTAAGGTGGCGTATATGAATACGTGGGCTGCTTTACGGAAAAGGAATTCGATGAAACCAAACGGATCTTCCTTCGGATTAACCCCGCTTATTTGGACATACCTTCATTTTAGAGCTATTTTCATAGAGTTTCGTTTTATATG